>JALZND010000343.1 GCA_030857845.1 Bacteroidota bacterium
TACCGGTACTGAAAAAGCATCGGGGGATGTGCTGTTGCCTGAAGCTGAAATAGTGGTTTCCGGTGGGCGCGGATTAAAAGGCCCTGAAAATTGGGGCATTATTGAAAATCTTGCGAAAACGCTTGGGGCTGCTACTGGCTGCAGCAAACCAGTTTCTGATATGGACTGGAGGCCACATCATGAACATGTGGGCCAAACAGGTATAAAAGTAAGCCCAAATTTATATATTGCAGTCGGTATTTCAGGGGCAATTCAGCATTTGGCAGGAGTGAATTCATCAAAGGTAATTGTTGTGATAAATAAAGACCCAGAAGCCCCATTTTTTAAAGCAGCTGATTATGGAATAGTAGGAGATTTATTTGAAGTAGTTCCAAAACTTACTGAAGCAATCAAAGCTTCTCAAAATTAATTTAAAAAAGAGTGGAGAAAATAAAATTAGAAATTCTTGGACTTTCTTCCAGCCAATCTCAATCGGGCTCGTTTGCATTGGTGTTGGGAGAGAAACGCGGTAGCCGCAGGTTGCCCATTATCATCGGTATGTTTGAAGCTCAGGCTATTGCCATCGAAATAGAGAAGATAACGCCAAACAGGCCCATGACCCATGATTTATTTAAATCATTTGCTCATAGCTTTGACTTTGAGGTAAGTGAAATTATCATCTCTGACCTTAAAGAGGGTGTGTTTTTTGCTAAAATTGTATGCACCAATGGTTCTAAATCTGTTGATATAGATGCACGCCCATCCGATGCTATAGCTGTCGGCCTACGGTTCAATGTCCCAATATATACTTATGAAAACATCCTTTCGGAAGCAGGCATAGAGCTAACAGATGAGACCGAAACCGCTACCGATTTTAAGAAGGAAGAAATAAAGCCTTCCAGTGGCAGGAAAAAAGCAACCGGCGATCAGCTTAAAGATCTAGGCTATGACAAACTTCAGGAAATGCTCAACACCGCTTTAGAAAAAGAAGATTATGAGCGTGCCGCTAAAATCAGGGATGAAATGAATAAAAGAAATTAAATGGATGGATCAACCATGAAAAAAGCCTCCTCTGAAAGAAGGAGGCTTTTTTTATGTCAATGAACAGGTCACTGGCGGTTTAATGAAAGGATGATTGCATTTTTTTCTTTTTTACAAGACCTACCAATCTAAACCCATGTGCTTGATGAAAGTATATCCAGTCTAATTCAAACATGGTTTTCCAATCCTCCTCATCTGTTTTGAAAACAAAATACAAATCCTGCCAACTTGCATCATGCAGTGTGGCACTTATTTCTTTGTTGCCCTTTCCTGATGCTGTTGCCTTTCCCAGTAATTTTCCTTCTTGCGATCCCGACCTTATTTCTATCAGGCCACCGGCATTGATGCCTATTAGTTTAAAGGAAATCCGGACCACATTTGGTAAATCGAGTTCATTAAAAGAAATATAGATTTTTATATTATTTACCACAGTAAGGTCTCTGCTTGCTGATTCATGAAATTATGGATGGCCTTATTTCCAGGCAAACAACATTGCTCTTCCCTGCTGGGATTCCCGGTTTCATTCATCAAAACTTTTCCGATCCTTGTACGCTTGACTTTCCCGCTTTCCCGCATCAGGGCCCACCTCGCACCAGTACAGGACATTGGTTTTTGGATCAATGGTAATACGGTATGGGATTCGGGAGCCCATAAAATAAATCTCCGGTTGGGTTTTGGGCATGTTTTGGGCAAAAAGATTGCCTTTAGGAATAGAATAGGTGCCATCCTTATGAGGAATTATCCTGAGAATTTTTTCCCTTAAGTCATTTGTTATTCCCGATGATTTTTGTGCATCATATGGCCCTCTTCCGGGTCATTCGTTTAGGGGAGAATATCCATCCGATTCTTTAGAACTGGTGTTTTCGCCTGTAGAAAGTTACAAGATGCCATCCGGACCAAATTGTATTGACCCAGCAGAATGGCAACAGGTTTCACGTTGCACAAGCCACTTCAAGAATGACTTTTTCAGAGTTCATTAAAAGGCTGTCTCCTGTCTCCATCCATGTAAAACCGGGAAAGGTGCTGTCTGGGTTCGCCACCCAAGGGAGAGTAGTATAGGTACCTCCACCGGTTGTTTTCAAATCTGGATCTATTGCCATGCCCAGCAGTCCGTTTCATAGTTTCCTGTAGTATTTACGGCAAGCGTCGCTATTACTCTGTGTCGTCCTGAAAAAAGTTGACACTTTATGCAAAGAAATCCTTACATAGGTTTACAAATTTGTCTTTTTCCCTTTTGGGTCGTACACCTTAACATTCCCGCGTAGTTCGATAAAGTTAACTTTACAATCTTTTGTAATGGCAAGCTGTATCGGTTCATCCAAAAATTCATCCAAAACTTTATGAACAAACCGGTTTTCTTAAGGGACCCTCTTCGAATGGGCTTTGGAATAATCAAGTTGCCTGTTTTCGCCAATAGCATATTGAATGCCTTCCAAAAGGTGCTGCAAGAAAAGAGGTTCTGAAAAGCTTTCATCAGTATGGCCTCCACCAGTGTAGAAAGCCCTTCCTCCGTCATATTCATGGTACCAGGCAATAGGGTGTTCCCTTCCAAAATGGACGCCGTCTTCATATGAAGTAGTGTCAAGTGTAGCCAATACTTTAATTTTAGGGTTAATTGACTTATAATTATACCACTCATCCATCCTTTCCCATCTTTCCGGCAAAAAGCTGGTGGCAGGATTATTTTTATCCTTTACTTCTAACACCGCCGTCCTTACATTTGGGTCACCTGGATGGCTGTGAAAATAAGCACCTACAAGTTTTCCATACCACGGCCAGTCATATTCTGTATCTGCAGCCGAATGAACTCCCACAAAGCCACCACCGGACTGTATAAACCTTTCAAATGCTATTTCCTGTCGGTGGTCCAGGATATCCATTGTAGTATTTAAAAAAACTACTGCACTGTACCTGTTTAAACTATCTTCTGTAAAATAAGCTGAATTTTCTGTAGTATCTACCTTTATGTTGTTTTCAGCACCCAGTTTCATCAAAGCCAATTTTCCGGCTTCAATGGATTCATGCCTATACCCTTCGGTTTTAGAAAAAACAAGGATTCTTTTTTCATCCTGGGATTCATTTCTGCAAGAGGAAATCAAAAACAAGGCGAATAAGAAAAAAACAGGAAAAAGTGTCTTTGCTTTAGATAATGACATAACATATTAGATTTTGAGTGGTGCGGACTAATATTCTTAATCCAGAAGAGTAAGGCATCTGCTTCCGTTTGAGGGGTTGTAGATGCCTTACTTGGAATGAAATAGAAGGAGCAAATGCCTTCGATATTATTGGTGCTTTTGAAAATTATTTCCTTTTGCACAAGGTTTTATAATTTCCTTATTTTGATGTTCCTGAACCAAACTTTATCTCCATGATCTTGCAGGGCAATATGGCCTTTTTGCGCTAGTCCATAATCTGGCATTTCAACGAATTTACTGTTTTTAACATCTTTTTTCCATTTGTCACTGCCCAATTCATATTCAACAACTTTTTCTCCATTCATCCAATGCTCTACTTTGTTATTGTTTTTTACCAGCCTTGCCTGGTTCCATTCCCCGGCAGGGCGGGCTTTCGCAGAGGGCTCATATAAATCGTAATTAGATCCGGCAATTCTTTTACCCGGATTTTGTTTTGCATCAGGATGCCTTTCGTCATCCAAGATCTGCATTTCCGGACCGGTATGATAGACTGCGTCATATTTTTCGTCTTCCACCACATTAAAGAAGATACCACTATTCCCTCCTTCTATAATTTTCCATTCAAGGGCAAGCTCAAAATTTTCATATTCATTTTTTGTTATGATATCTCCCGCACCGCTTTCCCCTGTAAAATGCAAGGCATCGTCATTGATAACCCACCCTTCAGGGACCACTTCTTTTCTATAGCCCTTCCAGCTATCCGTGCTGTTCCCATTAAATAGCAGCTCCCAACCTTCTTCTTTTTCTTGACCGCTTAAAGCATTTACTTTTTGCAAATCAGAAGCGGAAGCATTCGAAGTTGTATCGCTTGCTGACTGGGTTGTATTGTTTTGATTACCTGAGTCGCATCCAACCAATATGGTAGATACTGTCGCAGTGATAATAATACCTGATAATAAAGATTTAGATAAATACATTTTTTTATTGATTAAGGTTAAAAAACCCATTTTCATTAAATTTTATAATAACAATTTTTGAACAATGGGATAATTATAAAATAATTTGTTTTAGGAAAAAATTTATGTAATCCGTGATATTTTAATGGACCAAAACTTCTTTATTCCTTTTAGAATTTTTTTGCCAGAAAAAAAAGATGGTGAACATAGCAATCAAAACAACAGGAAATACAATCATTTTTTCTAAAGTGTCCTGTCCGGTTGCAAGCTCAAGTGCTTCTCCAGTTAAACC
>JALZND010000344.1 GCA_030857845.1 Bacteroidota bacterium
ATATTTACAGTATCATATAAATATCGTTGGACTAGAATATGAAGCAGGTTTTCTCCAGTTTCTTTATCATGAAACTCAAAAACCAACTGTGTATCCCCATAAAAATTATAATCTCTAACACATTCATCATCACAGGAAAATAAACCAAAGCAAACGATGGTCAATAGGTATTTGAAAGAATTAATTAATTTCATCCTCTTTATTAAAAATTTAGTTCCTTATCCTGTTCAGAAAGAACCGAATTTAAATTATCAAATGTTTTTTTAAGTCTGTTTCTCTTCGTATATTCTGAAGTTCATTGTACTGAATGGGTGTCAACAAGGACTTTAATTTTTTGTAGTACTCATCATTAATTTTTTGAAGATCTTCAGCACTAACTTTTGAATTCAAATTTTGCCTTGTAGCTTCTAAATTTTTAGATCTGGATAAAAGTAATTATAGACTTTCCCTTTTTGGGCGCTAGTAAGGTTTAATTCATGATCTAGTTTATCAACAACAGCTTGTACTATAGTAGATGAAGATACCTTCAATGAATCCTGTGAATGGGATTGGTGGCTTAATAAACTCAAGAAAGAAAACAAAATAAAGAGGATTTTTTAATATAATTATAATTAATATAAGATTAATTAAATTTAATTAGGTTTGTAAACTCCAAATTAATTTCGAATACTCAAAATATATTTGGACATAAATTTTTTTAATATAGATATCTTGTTTGAAGCTCTACAATTTCCTATGAACTTTGGAAATGTTGTAATTGTGGTCTGCCAAAGCTCTACTTATCTTTCGGTTAAAGGCTATTTTCTTTATAGAAAACGAATGCTTAAGTGTATTATGACACCTTCGGTTTTTGAAACTTGGATCTATCCACTTTACGCAAATATGAAGGTTTTATGCGTCTATAACCTGCTAATATTTTTCATTCCAAAGCATATTGACTAATTAACCAAAGGGATCATGTTTCCTCTTTTTCCAATTGGATTAGTTCTTTAACCATCTGAAGGAAATTATCCCTGTCAAACTTGCTCTAAATCAGGCTGGATTAATTTGTAATACCTATTGGTTTTTGTATTAATATATCAGAAATTATTATGAAATCGGATATACAAAGTCATGCACAAAAACTGGCTTAGGTTCTTAAGGAAAGCCTGGCGTGTCTAAAACAATGGAAACTATAAAATAAACAGAATAACAATCATTTTTAAACAGCCTCCACCTCACTGGTCAATTTTAAGACTTTGTCACCATCTTCCTGTTCAATAAAAAGCGCCCTGTTTGCGCTGTTGCCATCCCTTGTTATTTCTGAACCTTTGATGGTTTTCGTAATTTTATGGTCAAAAGCTTCAATAATTGTGCCTTCTGTTGTTCCTTTGCCCCACTTCCACTTTACTTTTTGTCCTTTTTTCATGGCTTTTATATGCTAAACCATAGACTGGATGACTGTGTTTAATAAACCAAGAATAAAATTTGAATTTCAGGACGATGAAGTGGCTTGAGGTTGTTTTTTCCATATCCAGATGCCAAAAAGCACGGACCAAATTACAAGGGCAATAGCATAAATTAAGGACAGGCTGGCAATGATAGGTTCCTCTTCAGCCCTTGCTACATGAATTGCTAAAATCGCCCAAGAAATGACTAAAGGATAAACGATATCCTTAAACTGGTAACTGATAATAAATGCCAGGGCTAAAGCCACGGTAGTTAAAATTATAGTCCATACCGTTTCACTAAATAAAAACCTTTCCCAATTCAGGCCACTAAGCAAAATAGAAAAATTTGCAATAGTAGCCACTGAAAGCCAACCCATATAAAGCCCAAAAGGTACCGAGATCCAGCCAAAGCCTTTCTGAAGAAAATTCGCCCTTTTCGATCTTCCAAATAAAATAATAGAACATGCCAGCATTAACAGAATGGCAATGGTGCTGCTGAATATTTCTTCATAAATAAACAAAGTTAACCATATAATACTCAGTATATTAATGGATATGAACGGAAGTGCAAGTTCATTATAAATGGAATCCCCTTTTTGGGAGGGCAATAGCTGATATACTGCATATACCAATAAAGAAAAATAAATTACACCCCAGATAGAAAACGCATAGCCGGCAGGTGTAAAAAGAGTAGGAAATTGGTTTGAAACATCCCCTACAGTCTGTCCATTCAAGGTGATGGAATTGGTATAATAATTAAAAAAAATATTAATCAACAAGCTCACAAGCACCAGCCATCTTAAGGAATTTTGTTTGGTTTTATTATTTTTCATGATTTTAAATTGTAAATAATCATTGAATGAATACTATAATTTTACCTTTACAACCATTTTTCAATATTTTGGTTTATATATTTCATAGATCGAAACCAACCATTGATTTTTTAATATTAGAAAATGAAAATGAAAAACAATTTTTTGATTTTAACAATTTCTTTTTTCTTTTTTTTGTATCATGCAGTGAAAGCAATCCTAAGCAGGAAGGAAGTGAAGGGGATTTGAAGATTCAGGGTGAAGAAACAGACGGCATGGGTCCAGGTCCAGGAGTAGATTTTCCTCATGATACTGCCGGAAATATTATTCCCGATACTATAATTATTGATTAAACACCAAGTATTTATAACCTTCCTTTAATTCTTATGTTGGAGGATAATTTTTTAAGAAATTCCTTTATATTATTGCTTATGGTGCTTCTTTTAAACGATTTATGTAATTGACTGCGGCCCGAAGTTCTCCATAACTATAATCCTCTCCCAGAGATTCTTTAAGATTTTTTAATGAAAACCCTTCTTCATGGTTATCTATGGTTTCTTGAATTATTTTTAATTTATTTTCTGCTATCAGCTCTTTTATATCCACTTCACCTGTTTCTATAAAAGAGGCAATATGCCCAAAAATGGTGGTGCGTGCTAAGTTTCGTTCTTTGGCTATTTCATCAATGCTTTTTCCTTTTTTAAAAAATAGAAGGGATTCTTTCTGTGTATTGCCTTTTTTATAATTTGATTCCGGTATATTTTCTTGTGTTTGTGCGTGTAAAGCAAGAGCAGTTTTCTTATCTGCGATGTTCTCGTGTAATATAGACACTGGGTCAATCCCTTGATTCAAACCTGAAACCATTTTTACGACCTGTTCCAACTTTATTTTTTTATATTTTAATACCAAAGTTAGTTCTTTCAGGGATTTCAGATAGGCTTTTACCTTCGACTGTTTTTTGATTTCATCAAAATGCTGCTGCAAGGGTATGAAAATATCCTTATGCAAAGCATTATTAAAGTAATGTTCAGCGGCTCGGACTCTTTCTGCTATGTGTTTATAATGATCGTGTTCCGCTTCTGGGAAAAGTTTTTGCAGTTCAACTGTAAAGGAATGAGCTGTTTTTTGTTGTTGATTAAGTTTACTACACAAAGTTTTGATATGGAGTTTAACTTCTTCTAATTTAGCAATTTTTTGGCCATCAAGGTTTTCTGAAAAAACTTCAAAAGCTGTTGTGATTTTGTCCCAGTTAAATATCTCCAGTATGAAACTGTGCAAATATTGTTTTTGGGACAATTTTAGGTTGGTTTGCATCTCATTTTCTAAAAGTTCTGTTTTTGTAAATGCTATTGCCTGTTTGTCGGTATTGATGCAATGTGGATTGATCTTTGAAAATAAAACCAGGCCATCAAGGGAAGTTAAGCGACTGAGTGCTACATATACCTGGCCTGCTGCAAAAGATTTGCCGGCATCAATAACGGCCTTATTAAAAGTTAAACCCTGGCTTTTGTGGATGGTAATGGCCCAGGCAAGTCTGATGGGATATTGGGTAAAGGTTCCAATAACTTCTTCTTCTACCAGGTCTTCCTCCTGGTTATATTTGTACCTGATGTTTTGCCAGATTTCTTTTTCGACTTGCATTTCATCCTGATCGTCAGGAAATACTACGAAAATTTCCCCATCCTGAATTTTTTTTACAGTACCGATTTTACCGTTATAGTACCTTTTAAACTCACCCTTATCATTTTTTATGAACATCACCTGGGCACCTTCTTTAATTTGAAGTGTTTTTTCTGCAGGGATAGACTTTTCATTGAATTCGCCCGAGAGCTCTGCATGAAATGTAAAGAGTTTAGTATTCAGACTATCGAGCTCTGTCTGGTTTATATTATCAGCTTTATAATTGTGGGATGTAAGCACAATATATTTTTCCTGTGCTGGCTTAAAGGAGGGATTATAATATTGGTTGAGGAACTCTAGGTCATGTTGTTGAAGACTGTTGTTCCTTATGTTGTTGAGTAACTGTATGAAATCAGCATCATTTTGCCGATAGATTTTTTTTAATTCAATATATAAGGGCGGGCCTTGTTGCAATGATATTGCATGGAAGAAAAAAGGGCTTTCATAGTAT
>JALZND010000345.1 GCA_030857845.1 Bacteroidota bacterium
ATGGTCGTGAAATTAATTAAATTTTTGTTGGAGACTAAATTTAAATTATAAAAGGTAAAAAGATGCTATCAAAGGAAATATCCTGAAATTTTTTAATTTAAAATAAGGTATAAAGAAAAGGTAGTTCTTTTAAAAATTGGATGTTTTATAATTTAAAAAAGTTAAAGATTAAAAGCTGATGCTATCAAATTGATGTGATAGAAGAAAAAAATAAGGGCAGCTTTTAATGCTGCCCTTAAATAATAAGCTTTATATTTTCCTAAAAGAACTCCTTCATTTTGTCAAAAAATCCTTTTTCATTTTTCCCTGGATTAGGTTGAAAATTAGGCGAAAGCTTTAAATTTTCAAGGATTTCCTTTTCATCTTTAGATAATTGTTTTGGCGTCCAAATGTTAACATGGATCAATTGATCTCCTTTATTATATCCGTTAATTTCTTTGATGCCCTTACCCCTCAATCTTAAAATTTTGCCGCTTTGTGTTCCAGGGTCAATTTTAATTTTTACTTTCCCCTCAATGGTAGGTACTTCTATAGAAGTTCCTAAAGCAGCATCTACAAAGTTTACATAAAGATCAAAAACTACATTATTCCCATCTCTCTTAAGAAATTCATGTTCTTCTTCTTCAATTACTATTAATAGATCACCCGGGATACCACCTCTTACAGGTACATTTCCTTTTCCAGACATGGAGAGCTGCATACCATCACCAACACCAGCAGGAATTTTAATAGGTATTACCTCTTCCTGCATAACTCTTCCTTCTCCACTACAAACCTGGCATCTTTCAATTAATGTTTTCCCCTCTCCATTACAGGTAGGGCATGTGCTGGTCGAAACCATCTGCCCCAGCATGGTATTCACCACTTTACGCATTTGTCCGGTACCATTACAGGTAGAACAAGATTGTTGTGATACCCCGTTTTTGGAGCCATTCCCACTACATGTATTACAGGTTACGTATCTTTTTACCTTAATTTTTTTCTCTACCCCATTGGATATTTCATCCAAAGTAAGCTTTAACTTGATGCGTAAGTTAGGCCCTTTTCTACTTCTTGCTCCTTGTCCTCTGCCTCCTCCACCAAAGAAGCTTTCAAAGGGACTGCCGCCCCCGCCGCCGAAAATATCGCCAAATTGGCTGAATATGTCTTCCATATTCATACCACCACCTCCAAAACCACCATTCCCCACACCCTGATGGCCAAATCTGTCATACCGTTCCTTTTTTTCAGGATTGCTCAACACCTCATAGGCTTCGGCTGCTTCTTTAAACTTATCCTCTGCTGTAGGGTCATCCGGGTTTTTATCAGGATGAAATTTAATAGCAATCTTTCGATATGCTTTTTTTATCTCATCGGCATTTGCCGTTCGGTCTACTCCTAAAATTTCGTAAAAATCTCTTTTTGCCATTATGATCCAATAACTACTTTGGCGAACCTTATCACCTTATCATTCAATAAATACCCTTTTTCCACTACATCAACTACTTTTCCTTTTAATTTATCATCAGGAGCAGGAATTTTAGTAATTGCTTCATGGACTTCAGGATCAAAATCAATTCCGGGATTATCCGGCATCGGCTTTAAACCCTTTTGCTCCATGATTTTATAAAATTTATTCTGGATGAGCTGAAAACCTTCTATAGTTGCTTTTATATCACCTTTTTCTTTATTATTACCAAAAGATTTTTTTGCCCTTTCAAAATCATCAAGCACGGGAAGTAAGGCTACTACAAGATCTTCATTGGCAGTTTTTACAAGTTCTAACCGTTCTTTGGCAGTTCTTCTTCGGAAATTTTCAAATTCAGAATATAATCTAATGTATTTATCCTTCGATTCATCAAGTTCTCCTTTTATTTTTTTTACTTCTCCTTCTTCCTTATCCTCAGTAGCTTTTTCAGCCTCTTCCTGTACATTGTCATCAAATTCTGTTTCTGAACCAACATGATCGGTGTTATGATGATTTTTTTCTTCCGCATTAATTCCCTTTTCCAAATCTTTATTATCCATATTCTTATTTTGATTTTCAGACACAGTAATTAAAAATTACCAGCCTGTAATTTGCACAATAAAATCCTGATACTTTTTACAAGCAGAAATTAAAAGACAATTTCTTTGCCAAAAGAGCTTCCTATGACAATATGACACAATTATAAAGCTATTGCAGATTTTCCCAAACCATATCTTTCAAACGATCAATATTTTCACCTGTTATAGAAGAAAAAATTAGGGAAGGAATATTTTCTGGCAAAAGCTCTTTTATGGCTGCTTTTAATTCTTCATCAAGTAAATCTGCTTTCGAAATACCAAGAATTCTTTTTTTGTCAAGCAGCTCGGGATTATACTTTTCCAGTTCATTAACTAAAATATCATATTCTTTTTTTATATCAGGACTATCGGAGGCTATTAAAAACAACAGAATCGAGTTTCTTTCTATATGTCTGAGGAAGCGAGTACCCAATCCTTTACCTTCAGCAGCGCCTTCTATGATTCCGGGAATATCTGCCATGACAAAAGATTTAAAATTTCTATAGCTGACAACCCCAAGATTAGGAATTATTGTAGTAAATGGATAATCGGCAATTTCAGGTTTGGCAGCAGAAACAACAGATAATAATGTAGATTTTCCTGCATTAGGAAAACCAACCAACCCTACATCGGCAAGAAGTTTTAATTCAAGAACTACCCATTCTTCAATTGCTTCTCCTCCCGGTTGTGCATAATAGGGGGTCTGATTAGTAGGTGTTTTAAAATTTTCATTACCCAGACCACCCTGACCTCCGGGAGTCATAATTTCTTCCTGGCCATCTTCAGTAATTTCTGCTTTAATAGCACCTGTTTCTGCATCACGGGCTACTGTACCAAGTGGAACTTCCAGTATTTCATCGGCACCTTGCATACCTGTACGCCTTCCGCCTTCTCCTGGCTTCCCACTTTCAGCAATTACATGTTTTTTATAGCGTAAGTGGAGCAAAGTCCACAATTGTGAGTTTCCCTTTAATATAACATGGCCGCCCCTTCCTCCATTGCCTCCGTCCGGACCGCCTTTGGGGACATGTTTTTCGCGACGAAAATGTACTGCACCTTTACCACCGGAACCAGATCGTGAACAAAGTTTCACATGGTCAATAAAATTTGAGGATGCCATTAAAATCTATAATTAACCGGAATATTCCTATTGAAATTCTACTATTTTTTCTGATATTTTATTGAAAATTTCATCTATTTCTCCAATACCATTGATCCTGGAAAATTTCCCCTGCTCTTCATAATACTTAGCCACAGGAAGGGTTTCATCCAGATAAACTTTTATGCGATTAGCTATTTTTTGTTCATCCTGGTCGTCAGTTCTTCCTGATGTTTTGCCTCTTTCGCGGATACGTTGTTTTAATTCTTCTTCTGGTACATCTAATGCGATCATCCCGGAAATGGGGCAACCTTTTTCATTTAGAAGATTATCAAGCGCTTCAGCCTGAGGTACCGTTCTGGGAAAACCATCAAATATAAAACCTTTTGCCCCAATGCTATCCTGAATTTTTTCGTCAACCATTCCTATCACAACTTCATCAGGAACAAGGTTTCCCTGATCCATATAAGTTTGCGCAAGCTTTCCTAATTCTGTCCCTATGCTCAGGTGTTTTCTAAAAAGGTCTCCTGTGGCGATATGTGTAAGATTGTACTTTTTAATGAGTTTATCACTTTGAGTTCCTTTACCTGCTCCTGGTGGGCCAAATAATACGATATTAAGCATAGCTATAAATTTTGATAGGCTTCTAAAAAAAAACTTTTAACAATTAAATATTTTTGGAATTTTTGCAAGCTAAAAAATATGGGGCGCTAATCAAAAATAAATCTGCTGGAAGAAGCATTACAGAGTTGAAAAAGTGGTTTCCTCATCACTAATGCTCATCATGGCTAAGTTGATATATGTCTTTTAAGTTTCTTCCTTCACCGTCAAAATCAAGCCCATAACCTATTACAAATTTATCAGGAATTTCAAAACCAATATATTTTAAGTCCAGCGGGTGCTTTAAGGCATCTTTTTTAAAAAGTAAAGTAGCAATTTCGACAGATGCAGGATTTGAAGCTTTAATTTCATCAAGAAAATAATTGAGTGTAGTTCCTGAATCTACAATATCTTCAACGATAATGATATTTCTTCCTTCGAGTGTCTCAAGGTTCATGGATCTGGTAACCCTTCCTGTGGATTTCATTCCTTTATAAGAACTTAGCTTAATAAAGGAAACTTCAGCAGAAAATGATATTTCTCTTAAAAGGTCTGCAACAAAAATAAAGCACCCGTTTAGAATGCCTAAAAAAAGGGGATTCTTATCAAAATAATCTACTTCAATCTGGTGTGCAAGCT
>JALZND010000346.1 GCA_030857845.1 Bacteroidota bacterium
CTTTCAAAATTTTGACAACTAAAGAAGAACTTCCAGGGCTTTTACATAACAGAAACCTTGAAATAGTTGCCACCATTGGTGCAGGGGATATAGATAAGCTTGTAAAACCTATTAAAGAACTTCTAAGAAAAGAATAATGGGAATTAGGGTAAGTAAAAAACTTAAAAGAATGTTGCTGATCTTCGTGCTGATCGTAGCAATATTTTCTGCAATTGGCTTTGTCGAAAAGCAGCAAAGTGAAAGGGTATGCAATAAAATTATCGTTCAGATTGAAAATCAGGCAGACAATTATTTCATAAATGAACAGGACATTATTGCATTGGTAACAGAAGCTGGAAGAAACCATGCTGTAGGAAGAAACATTGATCTAATACCCCTAAAAGAAATAGAAATCCGGATCAAGCTGAACAAATATATTGATGAGGCAGAGGTTTACCGTGACCTGACTGGAAACCTTATTGTAAAAGCGAGACAAAGCCACCCTATTGCAAGGATCATACAAGAAACAGGACCTGATGCTTATATTGATAAAATAGGTAAGATTTTACCAGTTTCAGATAGGTTTACTGCCAGGGTATTGCTGATAGGTGGAGAGTATACTTCAAGGCTTGTAAAAAAGGACCTTACAAAAAGTGAAGAAGGGTTGGACATTTTAAACTTGATCCATTACATCATTGCGGATGAATTTTGGAAAGCCCAAATTTCAGAGATGTACATTGACAAAAAAGGTGAAATAACCATGTACCCTCAAATAAGCAAGCAAACTATAGCATTTGGCAAAGCAGTAGATATAGAGGCTAAATTTAAAAAACTCAAAATCCTTTATAAAGAGATATTGCCTCAAAAGGGATGGGACATATATGAAACTGTAAATTTAAAATATCATAATCAAATTGTTTGTGAATAACCTTAATAATATGCAAAACGACAAAATAGTAGTAGGATTGGATATTGGGACCACTAAAATCTGCGTAATAGTAGGTCGCAAAAACGAGTATGGCAAGCTCGAAGTTCTTGGAATGGGTAAAGCTGTTTCTGATGGGGTGATCAGGGGCATCGTTACCAATATAGACAAAACGGTGGCAGCCATCGAAAAAGCTATATCCGAAGCCAGTGAGCAGGCAGGTATAAATATTGGGGTTGTGAATGTTGGCATTGCAGGCCAGCATATCCGAAGCTCTATCCATCATGGCAGCATCACCAGGAACTCTATGGATGATGAAATCACCGTAGAAGACCTGAACAGGCTTACCAACGACATGTACCGGATTGTAATTCCACCAGGGAGTGAAATTATCCATGTAATGCCACAAGATTATATCGTGGATTATGAAGAAGGAATAAAGGATCCTGTGGGTATGTCTGGAGTGAAGCTTGAAGCAGATTTCCACATTATCACAGCGCAAACCAATGCCATCAGCAATGTAAACAAATGCATCAGAAGGGCAGGTTTGGAGATAGAAAACCTCATACTGGAGCCGCTGGCCTCAAGCCTGGCAGTGCTTACAGACGAGGAAAAAGAAGCAGGTGTTTGCCTTGTAGATATTGGTGGTGGCACTACAGATATTGCCATCTTCCATGACAACATTATCCGGCATACTGCTGTGATACCTTTTGGTGGCAACATCATTACTTCTGATATAAAGCAAGGTTGCATGGTGATGCAGCACCAGGCAGAGCTATTGAAGACTAAATTTGGAAGGGCTATAAGTGAAGAAGCCAATCCTAATGAAATAATTTCAATACCAGGTTTAAGAAACAGGCCGCCCAAAGAAATTTCTGTTAAGAACCTGGCCAATATTATTGAAGCAAGAATGGAAGAAATTATTGAGCTTGTTCATGCTGAAATCATTACTTCCGGATATGAAAATAAACTGGCAGGTGGCATGGTAATAACTGGTGGAGGGTCGCAGCTCGCCAGTGTAAAACAACTTTTCGAATATATGACAGGAATGGACGCCAGGATTGGATATCCCAACGAGCACCTTGGAAAGAGCAAAGTAGAAACTGTAAAAAGTCCTATGTATGCAACAACCGTAGGCCTGGTCTTGTCGGGTTTCAGGGCTTTGGACGAGCGGGAAAACAGGTATAGGGCAGCAGCAGGTGCTTCGGCTTTTGTCTCCAAGAACCAGAAAAAAGAAAAAGAAAAATCAGGTGGCGGCGATTTCTTTAGGAGGATTTTGGATAAAACCAAAGGACTGTTGATAGACGACCTTGACGAAAAGGAAGATTATTGAAATTATTCACAAAACGATTATGATAATTGCCGGGAGCAATCCCAAAACAATAAGTTGAAAATTAATAAATAACCCTAAATAGAATACTCACTATAAAATTATTATACAGCCATGGCAGAAAAATATAAATTTGAAATACCCAGGCACCATAAATCCATCATCAAGGTAATAGGTGTAGGAGGGGGTGGCAGTAATGCTGTCAACCACATGTTTAATCAAGGCATAAAAGATGTGGAATTTGTAGTGTGTAATACAGATTCACAAGCCCTTAAAGGTAGTCCCGTACCAAATAAACTTCAGATAGGCATTGACCTTACAGAAGGATTAGGCGCTGGGGCCAACCCTGAAAAAGGCAGGAACGCAGCTTTAGAAAGCAAAGAAGATATCAGGGAACTTTTAAGCACAGATACCAAAATGGTATTTATCACCGCTGGTATGGGCGGAGGTACCGGAACAGGTGCCGCCCCTGTAATAGCAAAAGTTGCCCGTGAACTTGATATATTGACAGTAGGTATTGTTACTGCCCCATTTGGTTTTGAAGGCAAGAAAAAACTAAAACAAGCCGAAGAAGGCATCAGGGAATTAAAGGACAGCTGTGACACTGTACTGGTGATCCTTAATGATAAATTACGTGAAATTTACGGAAACCTTTCCATTACACAGGCATTTGCGCAAGCTGACAACATTCTTACCACTGCTGCCAAAGGCATTGCAGAGATCATTACTGTTCCAGGTTATGTAAACGTGGATTTTGAAGATGTGAAAACGGTAATGAGGAATTCAGGTGCCGCAACTATGGGGTCGGCACAAACCGAGGGTGAAGGAAGGGCAAGAAGAGCTGCAGAGTTGGCCATAGCATCTCCATTATTGAACAACAAAACCATTATGGGTGCTGACAAAATCCTTCTTTCTATCATTTCTGGAGAGCATGCAGAGCTGCAAATGGACGAGCTTACCGAAATTACTGAATTTATTCAGGAGCGTGCAGGCGAAAACGCAGAAGTTATTTTCGGTCATGGTGTGGATCCTGACCTGGGCAACAGCATCAGGGTTACGGTAATCACCACTGGCTTTGACAGCGACGAAAACAATACCTTGATTGAAATGAAGAAAAAGGTGATAGATTTGGAATCAAACAAACATATCAGGTCTTTTGACAATGGTGATGTACGAAAAGAAGAAATAAAAAGCAAACCTGATTTTTTCAAAGAAATCCCAAGGACTTATACTTTTGAAGATACTTTTGAGGTAAAATCAGAAGCTCCGGAAAACCCTAAAACCTTCATGGATTTTCCTGACCATTACCAGATTGTAGAGAAAGATACTTTTCCTTCATCGGGAAAAGATGCTCGGATCCAGGACAAAAATTCTGAGATAGAAATGAAGAAACAAGAATTGTATGAACAATCCCGCGAAAGGATCTTGAGGTTAAGGGGCTTAAGAAAAGATTCTTTTCAATCAGATGACTTCAAAGAAAAACTTGAGGTGCCAGCATACCAAAGGAAGCATGTAAACTTAAATGATGTTCCTTATTCTTCTGAGAAAAACATCTCAAGGTACAACCTGAACGATGACAACCAGATATTAGGAAACAACAGGTTTTTGCATGATAATGTAGATTAATTAAAAGCAGCTTTAGTTGATTTTAAAGTACAGGCTTTTGATTAGGTCTGTACTTTTTTTATGTCGCAATATTTTTAATTGGATGCTTTAAAAATGTATTCAAAAATTATAAAGAAGTCATTTAATTCCATTCAACAAATAATTGAGACAAATGGCTTGCTTTCAATCTTTAAAAAATTGTAGTTTAAAACTTTTGGGAATCTTTAGGGGAAGACTAATTATTAATGCGTTGGCAAACAAGAACAAATTAATAGCCATTATGCTCATTATTATTCATGGTTAAAATAGTCATTAATTATTAACATTGGAGCTTATATTATTGAAGTAATTATTTCGTCTGAATGGAAGTTCATTTCTAACCCAGCATAACCCAAAAACAATATCAGGAACATAAATATAGACTTATTCTGCCATTTACCGAATAATTACTGCCACTTGCCGACAAGCCCTTATATATATGTGTTGGATATGATAATTTTGGTTATTATT
>JALZND010000054.1:0-5766 GCA_030857845.1 Bacteroidota bacterium
ATAATATAAACCTATAATCCAACCATATAATCTTTTGCCGGAATCTTTGAATATTACAAAATTGTAACACAATCTCAACGAATTGTCTAATGTGGCTTGATCTCCTTGGGACAGAAATTTAAAATAAATTAACCTTATCTGGTTATGAGTTTTATATTGATAATTAATTAAAATGTTTAGCTAATTTTTTCTTTAAGCCATTTTTCAAGTACTCCTTTTTCTTGCATTTTAATTAAATTTTCAAGATTTACATCTTTTTTTATCCCTCCCAACTTATACAAATTAATTACCGAATGTATCCCCAATAGGTTCAGCTTCAAATGGTTCTGCTCTTCATATTGAATCTGTTGTTTCGCCCACCCTCCCATAAAAACCATCAGGTATTCTGGATTTTCCTGACTTAACTCCATAATATAAGGATGTATATGTATTGAGATTTCAGGACTTCCCGAAAGCCATTGAAAAAGAAATTGACTTACTAATTCCCTTTTTTCGATTTCTTTGTTCAATGGTGTAGTTTCAAGCCAACGTATAGCTTGTATCACATCACCGCTATAAAAAGCATAATCTTCTATATTCTCAAATCTATATGCAGTAGGAACTTCAAATTCTTGGGCCGCGGCCAACGAAACAGCCAATAGGTTCAGGGCACAAATGACAAAAATTGTAAACTTTTTCATTTCAGGTTTTTGATTAATAGTTTCTAAGGTTGATATTATTAATGCTTCTTGTAAGGAAAAGGTAAGTTTTAGGAGTGAATTTAATTTTTTAAATTACCTTAGTAAGGAAAAATCATTGAAATTATCCTTGTCAATTAATACAATAAAAAAAGGCTGTCCTTGAATTATTATTTAAAATAAATCCATTGAAGAACAAAAAGAATTTTTTACATTGATTTCCAACATTCAATAATTCATAGTATGAAGACAATTTATTTGCTTTACCTTATTCTTCCTGTTTTACTTTTTGACGCTGTGTTTTTAAAAGCTCAATCTTCAAATCAGCTTTTTTCCTGAAATGCCAGGAATACAAACATATACTTATAGAGAAAGTTTTAAAAATGGGGTAGAAGCTACCTTAGATACCATTCATGGTTTGGGCTTTCGGGAAATTGAGTGTGGGATCAATCCATATGGACATACCTCGGCTGATTTTCGGAAATTACTAGAGGCAAGGGGAATGGTAGTGCCATCAGTAGGTGCAAGCTATGAAGAAGTAGTAGAAAATCAACAGGAATTAATTAAGCAAGCTAAAATACTGGGTGTCACATTTGTTGTGGTATTTTGGATTCCCCACGATGATCAATTTACTATAAATGAAGCCAAACAAGCAGTTCAGGACTTTAATGAGGTGGGTAAGATATTAAAAGAGAATGGCCTTATTTTTTGCTATTACAACCACGGTTATGAATTTCAGCCTTATGGCAATGGTACTCTTTTCGATTATATTGCAGAAAATACAAATCCTGAATATGTGTCTTTTGAAATGGATATACTATGGGTTGCACATCCTGGAGCCGACCCAGTCAAGCTCCTGAATAAATATGGGAACCGATGGAAGCTCATGCACCTGAAAGATTTAAAACAAGGTACTAAGCATGATTTTAGTGGCCGTACGCCTGTAGAAAACGATGTAGCATTGGGCAAGGGAATGATTGATATACCCGCGGTTTTAAAAGCCGCAAAAAAAGCTGGTATCAAACATTATTTTTTAGAAAATGAAAGTCCATACATCAATAAACAAATCCCCCAATCATTGGCTTATCTAAAAAGTTTAAAAAAATGATGTTTTTTTTAAGTGCATCATTTATAAGATTAAACAGCTAGCTTCAAAAAGACGTTGGGAGATTTACTATTTTTTATAAACCCTTTCAGGCTGTTGCATTGTACGAAAATTTATTTTATGAAATAAATTATATCATCACTTAAATTCTATTGGGCAACCTTTTATATGCTGGAGCAAACTGTTAATCTAGAAGCCGTAAGAAGGACCAACAGGATAGCTGTAGGAAGTCTATTCTTTTTACATGGCCTTTGTTTTTCAAGCTGGGGTTCGCGGATACCAAGTATACAACAAAGACTGGCCTTATCGGAAGCAGAACTTGGAGCAGTACTTTTTTCACTTCCGGTCGGGCTGATGCTTTCTTTGCCCCTTACAGGATTGCTTGTTACCAAATTAGGGAGCAGGAAGGTAGTAATTTTTGCTGTAGCTATGTATAGCGGGGGCTTATTTTTAATTGGCTTGGCAAGTACTACTTTTCTATTGGTTTTTATCTTATTCTTCTTTGGATTGTTCAGCAACATGGTGAATATATCTGTCAATACACAAGCTATCGGGGTGGAGTATCTTTATAAAAGATCGATTATGGCTTCTTTTCATGGCATTTGGAGCCTGGCAGGTTTTATAGGGGCTGCATTAGGCACGGTTATGATAGGGGCAGCAATTGTTCCGTATCAACATTTTATATTTGTTATGGTGGTGGTGCTTCTTGCATTACTGATCAGTGCACCTTTTTTGCTAATGCAAGATGCAAATAACAATGTGGGACAGCCAATATTTGCAATGCCTGATAAGTCTTTGATTACCCTTGGGATAATAGCTTTTTGTTCAATGATGTGCGAAGGTGCCATGTTTGACTGGAGCGGAGTGTATTTTAAAAAGGTTGTTTTAGCAGAGGGTGCATGGGTAGGGGCAGGGTACACTGCCTTTATGAGCACCATGGCTGGCGGAAGGTTTGTAGCAGATTATTTTACCACAAGGTATGGTACAATAATGATTTTGCAAGTAAGTGGTATCCTTACTGCGAGTGGCCTTGTAATTGCGGTGATTTTTCCACATATGTATACGGCTATAATAGGCTTTTTATTGGTAGGGGCAGGGGTTTCATCAGTTGTCCCAATGGTATATAGTGCTGCTGGAAAATCTAAAAAATTATCACCAGGGGTGGGTTTATCAGCAGTTTCTACAATTGGTTTCCTTGGTTTTTTAATTGGACCTCCTCTCATTGGGATTGTAGCTGGGGCCACAAGCTTAAGGATATCCTTTTTTATTATAGCGGTAATGGGATTTTTAATTACTGTAGTAGCTTCAAGTCCAAAAGCCTGGTTTAAAAATCTGATGAAACCTCTTTTCATATTATTCGGATGCAATAAGGAATATTAATAATTTGAAATAATACTTTTATGTCAATTTTTAAATGTAAATATTACTGTGCTTAACATCTCCATACATACATCACGTTACACTCCTGAAATAGACCAAATGAAATATTCTGTAGGCAAAATTGAAATTTATGCATTATTTTTTTCATATAGGTCAAAAAGACTAACTGTACAAAATAATTTATATCCATTTTACATCTTCATTTACCATTAATCTTACCTGAATATTGAACCTTCCATTTTCGAATAATTGATGAAATATTTCACAAGTACATTTGTATATACAAAAATAATATATCCACAAAAAAATATTACTGTAAACATCTTAATCAACTATGAAAAAATCGTTCAAAAATGTGTTCTATTATGCTATAGCAAGTATGGTATTATTATCAAGCTGTGGTACAGATGAAACAGAAACTCCCGCACCTAGCATTACTATTGTAAATGCAAGCAATATTGTCACAGAAGTAAGTCCTTCTGCTGAAGTTTCTTATCCTTTAGAAATTTCAGCACTTGAAAAAATCGAAAAAATCACTATTATGGAGTATATCGGTTCCTCAGGTAAAGATGTAACTGGATACCCCAAAACAACTGGTTTTAAATCATCTACTGAAGATAATTTTACTTATAAATATAAAGTAAATGAAACTGAAGGTACTATTAAACTTGTATTTTCTGTTACAGACAAAAGAGGAAAAACTTCTTCTAAAGAGCATACATTAACTATAAAACCTGTGGTAGTTTCAACTCCAATGGAGTATACAACAGCAGGCGGTATCATAGCCAACAAAATGGGTCCGGATGACAGTGCCTGGGACCTTGCCCTAAACGTAAGAAGAAAGGGAATAGATACTGACAAAGACATGCAAAATCCTACTTCCTCTACAGTATGGATTAAAGGTTGGGATGGTGTAAGAAACACTACATTTGTAAAAGCCAATAGTTTTGCTTTTGAAACTGCAACAGTAGAAGCAGCGACTGAAGCTTTTAAAGCGGGAACTGCTTTAGCACAAGTAACCAATGTAGCTGTAAATGATATTTATATTGCTAAAATAAAAGGAGGCAATAACTATGCAGTGATTATAATCACATATGCTGATGATGATATCGCTCTTAACGCTGAAAAAATTGAATTTAGTTACAAAAAGTTAGCTGAGACTTCTGGTCAATAATCTAGATAAATCAAATTATTAGAATTAAAAAGGAGGACCTTATGGCCTCCTTTTTTGCTTGTGTGCCAGGAATGGTCATTATGCTATACCAAAGGGCATATTTTTTTTCTCTTCAATATTTGCATATTTGCCGTAATTAATTTATATAAAATAAATTCAAACTTTTAATTATTAATTTTTTTTCTTAATTTTCACATCAATTTTTCTTGAGTTACAATATTAATGTAAATCATATAAAGATAGCGACCTATCAAACGTATTCAATGTTTCCTGAACTTCTTTATCTTTCCTACATGAGAAGAGTTAATAACATCCTGTTTATTCTAATTACTATTTCTTTTTTGTACAGCTGCAATGCAGGCAATGATTGGGAAAATGAAGAAATAGTTGGTATAAACAAGGAACCTGCAAGGGCTACAAGTATACCTTATGCAGATATTCCAAGTGCCATAAAAGGAGATATGGAATCCTCACCTTATTTTCAATCGTTAAATGGCCAATGGAAATTTCATTGGGTTGCAAAACCCACGGAAAGGCCTGTTGATTTTTATAAAGATGATTTTGACGTTTCCAACTGGAACGAAATCGAGGTCCCTTCTAACTGGGAAATGAAGGGCTATGGCATTCCGATCTATACCAATGTAACTTATCCCTTTATAAAAAATCCACCCTATATAGACCATGAAAACAATCCGGTAGGTTCGTATAAAACTACTTTTACCATACCGGCTTCCTGGGAATCACGACCTGTTTTTATCCAATTTGATGGGGTAAGCAGTGCTTTTTATTTATGGGTAAATGGGAAAAAAGTAGGATATAGCCAGGAAAGCAGGACGCCGGCCGAGTTTAATATATCCTCATACCTTCAGGAAGGGGAAAATACGCTGGCTGTTGAAGTATATAGGTGGAGCGATGGTAGCTACCTTGAAGACCAGGACTTTTGGCGATTGAGTGGCATCTTTAGGAACGTTCTTCTTTATGCTGCCCATAATGTTCACATACGCGATTTTTTTGTTCAAGCCGAACTGGATGAAGCGCTCAATGATGCTTCTTTTCAGGTTTCTTTGGATATTAGAAACTTAGGACAGAATCAGGCAAAAGACTATGTTGTTGAAGTAAAATTGATCGACGAAAAAGATTCTCATTTTCAAACTATACAGTTAAATGAAAAGTTTAAAGTACCTTCCCTTGACCATACCAATATTAATATTGGGATTATAGTAACTTCACCTAAAAAATGGTCGGCAGAGACCCCATATCTTTATACCGCGATTCTTATTTTGAAAGATGATTTGGGAAAGATTATTGATATAAGGAGCTGCAAGGTAGGTTTTAGGAAAGTAGAAATTATAGATGGGCAATTGTTGGTTAATGGGAAAGCAATTTATATAAAAGGAGTAAACCTACATGAACATGACCCTGTATTAGGG
>JALZND010000054.1:5776-13134 GCA_030857845.1 Bacteroidota bacterium
GTATTAGGGCATGCCATTACCGAAGATATTATGGTAAAAGATATCATAATGATGAAACAAAACAACATAAATGCAGTAAGGACAAGCCACTATCCTCATACCCCGAAATGGTATGACTTATGCGATAAATACGGCTTGTTTTTAGTAGATGAAGCCAACATCGAATCGCACGGTATGGGCTACCATAAGGACTCTACGCTAGCAAATGAATCAAGCTGGAAAAAGGCACATCTTGACAGGACTGAAAGAATGGTGGAAAGAGATAAAAATCATCCTTCAGTGATAATCTGGTCTTTGGGCAATGAAGCAGGACATGGAAAAAACTTTGAATATACCAGTGATTGGATCCACAAGAGGGATCCATCAAGGCCTGTTCAATACCAACAAGCAAAGGAGAAATCTTATACAGACATAGTAGCCCCTATGTATAGGACTATTGAACAAGTAGTAGAATATGCAGAAAAGGAACAATCACGCCCACTGATCATGTGCGAATATGCACATGCCATGGGCAACAGTGTGGGTAACCTAAAAGATTATTGGGATACCTTTGAAAAGTACAAACACCTTCAAGGCGGCTTTATCTGGGATTGGGCGGACCAGGGAATAAAAAAACAAGCTCCTGATGGAAGCTTTTACTTTGCCTATGGCGGCGATTTTGGAGATACGCCAAATGATAGCAGCTTTTGCTTAAATGGAATCGTAAATCCGGACAGGAAACCTAAACCTTCGCTTTATGAGGTGAAAAAAGTTTATCAATACATCAAAGTTTTTCCGGTAAACCCAGAGCAAGGGATATTCAAAGTAAGGAATGTATATGACTTTATTTCATTAGACTTTCTTGATGTTTCCTGGCAACTGACTGCAAATGGAAATATCATTCAAAATGAAAGTTTGCCTGGTTTATCGACCCTTCCAGGCAAAGAGACTTTTGTTAAATTGCTTTATAAAAATTTGGAGGTGGAGCCCAACACTGAATACCTGGTGAAACTAATTTTTTCCTTAAAGAAAGATTGCCTTTGGGCTCACAAAGGACACGTTGTTGCCTGGGAACAATTTAACCTTCCTGTAAATCAACCTTTTATTGCAATAAATGATCCATTACAGGAAAAGTTGAGTCTTGAAACCAATCCCCATTCCTATATAATTTCAGGAAAAAACTTTTCATATAGTATCAATAGAAAGGAAGGATCACTGGAATCTCTTAAGGTAGCAGGCAAGGAACTGCTTCTTTCCCCATTGGTCCCAAATTTTTGGAGGGCTCCTACGGACAATGACCTGGGGAACAATATGCCAGTAAGGTTGGGCTTATGGAAGCATGCAGCAGCACGCAGGGAAGTGAAGCGAATAAATGCTGAAAAATTAAATGAAGGATCAGTACAGGTAACCGTTGAATTCGAGCTGTCTGCCGAAAATACTAACTATAAAAATATTTATGTTTTCAATGGAAATGGATCTTTAGAAATAGAAACATTTCTAAATGCCAATGAGGACTTGCCAGATATACCAAGAATAGGAATGCAAATGGTGCTTCCAGGAGAATTTAAAAATATTTCATGGTATGGGCGAGGGCCTCAAGAAACCTATTGGGACAGGAAGACAGGTGCTGCTGTAGGTCTATATTCAGGTACAATTCTTGAAAATATTCATAACTACATTAAGCCACAAGAAAACGGGAACAAAACCGATGTTCGCTGGATGTCCATTACCAATGAAAGTGGTGTCGGGCTTTCTGCTGTAGGGATGCCGCTTATAAATTTTAGTGCATGGCCTTATTCATTGCGCGAACTTCAAAAAGCAATACATACTTATGAACTTCCTTTTGATGATTTTGTGACACTAAACCTTGACTATCAGCAAATGGGCGTAGGTGGTGATAATAGCTGGGGCAAGCTTACCCATGCTGAATATACACTTCCTGCCAAATCTTATAATTATAAATTTAAATTAACGCCTCTATTTGGAAATGGAAATTCAAGTCCAAAAATTGTTTCACAGAAAAAAAACAAGATCGAGCTTTAACATTCATAAAAACCTAAAAAGCCGAAAATATTTATAAAGCAGCACATGATTAAAAAGGAAATTAAGGTGGGGATGATTTGGTTTAGGAGATTGATGTTTTATCTAGGCAGTTAAAACCGGCCTTGCATCATCAAATTCCCAAGAAGAAAATCTGCGTACCCATACAATTTGAGAGCAATTGTTGAGAAGCTAGTGGATTTATAAAAAATTCTATTTCAAAAAGAAGAAGAAAAAAATGACTACATATACTTTGTTTTCTTTTGAAAAATTATAAAAAAGCTTCAAAATTCTTCTGCTCTTGCGCTTCAGATTTGTATACCATGTTTTCATGCGTTTTACTTCTTCTTTTCATCAACCTAAAAAATCTCCCCCGATGCAAGAACTGAATAATCACCTATAAGGATCACTTCTTCATTTTCTATTTTACATATAAATTTTCCGCCCCTCTTGCTCAATTGATGTGCTACCAGATGGTCCTTGTTTAACTTTTGCGACCAAAATGGTGCCAGGGCAGCATGTGACGACCCTGTTGCCGGATCTTCCAATTGTTGAAAATGCGGTATGAATGTCCTGCTAACGAAGTCTACCGCATCGCCAGGGGCAGTTACGATAAAACCAAATGTTTTTAGTTCCCTAAGCTTTGAATAAACCGGCAATAAATTTTTAACCGATGATTCATTTTCCAACAATACAATATCTTTGTTGGCGACTTTATAATATTTTTTAACAGGCACTCCCAAAGCTTCAGGTAAAATCCCCGGTACCTCTATTTCATTAAAATCAGATATTGCTTTGACCTTTATCGAACCTTTGCCATTAGCCTCTGCCCGTCCATAAATTTCACCATGTGGATAATGTAGTACAATGTCTTCTTGGGTTTTAAATTTTTGATTTATATATGCAACAGCAGCCATGGATCCATGGCCGCAAAATCCTATTTCCGCATCAGGGGCAAACCACCGCACAGAATAATGATTTTCTTTATCTCCAGGCAATAAAAATACAGTGGCAGGTTGGTTAAAATCAGCTGCCAACAATTGCATTTTTTGTGCACTCCATTCATCTTTGAGCAATATTACAGCAGCTGTATTGCCTGTATAGTTTTGAGACTTGTCTAGAAAAACTGAAATAATTGAGAAATCCATTTAAATTAATGCTGTTAAAATTTACCAATAATAAAAAGTAGCAGCTTAAGTAAATCATCCAAAGTGCCAATTTTCAAAACAAAAGCTTAAACTAATTTAAGTTCAAACCTAAAGCTATCCCTATCCAGGGCTTTTGTTGGTATATCCAATGGTTTTTGTCTTTTCCTTGCAATGTATCAAAACCTATAACCAAACCTATGTTAAAATTATCTAATCCTAACACTCCAGCTACCCCTTTTGTAATTATAAACCCATCATATTCATCATTGACCTGGTTGTTGGTATTATAAGGGTTGATGTTTGTTGCACCAATCCCAAAAAACCCTCCCAAAGAAAAACCGAAATGGTTGGTTTTCCTATTATAAAAATGCAAGGGTGTATCTTTGTAGGAAATGTTATAAATATCGGCCCGGTAGCCAGCATATGCTGCACCATTGATATTTGAATTTAATTGCGTGGGCAGATTACCTCCAGGTGGCCTTACTTTAACTAAAATGGTAAGAAAGTCTATATCAAAACTGTTTTGCCTAAAAGATGAAGAAGGTATTTTCGATAATGATTTGTTTTGAGGGAGCAGTATGGGTTTATTTTCTAAAGTATCTGCCACATACCTTCTTTCATGTTTTTTTACCGGATGAATTACCAAAGTATCTTCTTCATTGTCGACATATACTTTTGTTTTTTTGTCTTGAAAAACCTTGGAATAATAGATCCCATCTTCAAAACTATATTTAGATGTGTTTACCCATCTACCGCACCCGCTTAGGATGAGTGTAGCAGACAATAAAAGTAAGGAATGTTTTTTGCCTATAGATTGAAAAATAAAAAGCATATCATCAATGGTATATTGATATGGGACTGGTCTAGCCTCAAAAAATTAAACAGCTTGCCAAAGGTAATGACATTCACAATATATGTAAATGTCATATAAGTCCTGTAACTATTTAAAATTGTTTATTATTTCTTTAAATTTTTCTATTGTCAAAGGCTTATTCAGGTATCCAGAAACATTATATTCATTTGCTTTTTTCATATCCCTCTCATTGAGGGAACTTGTAAGCATTATTACTTTTGTTGTTTCTAATATATTTTTAAAATTGTCCGACATTTCCTGAAGAAATTCAAATCCGTTCATTATAGGCATATCAATATCTAATAATACCAAATCCGGATATTGTTCTGCATTATCTTCCTTAAAGAATTTTAAGGCCTCTCTTCCATTAATTGCTACTTCTATTTTGCCCGCAACTTTAAGGTTTTTGAGTATTTCCTTATGGATATAATTAAAAAGCTCATCATCGTCCACCAATAAAATCCTGTTTAATGTTTTCATTTAATAAAAGTTAGCCTAATTATTAATAGCTTATTGTTGTTATACCTCTATAATATCTCAAGTTTTCCCAAATATTACAATTAATTTTACAAGATTATTTCAAAAATTATAAGTATATACATGATATTTTATTTATTATTTATATTTTTACTTTTCAAACTTCCATTAAATCAAAGGATTAACTTAAAATGGACAACCCGTATTTATCCTTGGATGAGGTAACGGTTATTCTATATTAATAAGTTCTAAGATGAAATAAATGATAAATAGGAATTCTAAAGCGCACTGCCATTATCATTTATGAGAATTGTAAATTCAGGATTTCATAAATGCTTCCCCTTGGGACAAAGCTGTAAAAACTAATAGATGGGATTTTTGAAAAAAAAGTACAGTCCAGTTGAACCGTACTTTAAATTTTTTAAAATTATGTTAGATACTTATCTTATAGAAAATAAAATATAATTATTTCTTTGTTTTATAATGACTTAAAGGGATACCATTAGATTTATAATTTTCTATGCCCAAAGCATTAATTACCTCTTCATAATTTTCGAAGTTAAGCGGTTGCTTGCTTCTACCATTGGTCCTAAATTCGGTAGGGACCACAACAAACCTTGAAGTTAAGGTAAGTTCCCCTAAAGTTTCATAACCATA
This sequence comes from Bacteroidota bacterium, assembly GCA_030857845.1. Lineage (GTDB taxonomy): Bacteria > Bacteroidota > Bacteroidia > Cytophagales > Cyclobacteriaceae > JALZND01. The sequence goes on from JALZND010000054.1 coordinate 10,931, forward strand.
ATTTGTTTCAGCATAAATAAAAACATCCGAAAAATCTTCACCGTGGGAAAAGTTATAGTCAAATTTTAGGATTCCCTCATCATTAAAATTAATTACTGGCATGAGTCTCCAAATATCCACTCCATCTTTAACTGATTCAAGCAGGTATACAAGCACCTTATCTTCAGGAAGAATATATTGAAGGTCTTCTGCAGGAAAATTAAATAAAAATGTATAATTGTTTGCAGTATTTAATTTGTAATTTTCATATTCATACATCAAGCTCAGGGTCATAGGGCCTTCTTGCCCTCTTGGACCGGATGGACCTTGAGGTCCTGGAGGTCCTCCAGGTCCCTCCAGGCCACGACATTGCGTAAGGGCAGTTACAAAAATCATCCAAAAGAATATTGAGAATAGTTTTTTCATAAAAAATAATTAAGAATTAAAGTAATTAACAATTAAGCCTAGAAATTATTCTTAAAAGTATTAAAAATTGTGCCAGATTAATATGAAATGTATAAAAACTGTTTTTGATCAACCAAAAAATGAACTATAAACAATTATAATTAAATGGTTTAAAGGTTTAATTTAAAGTCTTTTAACCCCTTGCAAATAGAATAATTTATTGTAGATATTATCTACAAGCTCAGGGTTTAGAAAAATTGTATAATTAAGGAAGATTCTGTTAGTATAGATGTCAGCTATTTTGAGATTTGACAGGTTTATTCTCTATCAATTTAAGAGAAGGGAAATTACAGATATAGGCCCGCTGCTTATATATATGTGTATAAATTTAATCTTAAATATGTTAAATCCATAGAAAATAGCTGCTTGTTGTAATTTATTATGTAATTTGCCAACTTCTGTGCAGAAAAAAACTTCTGTCGTTTATAGGACTTAAAATGAAAGATGAGCCCAATAATATCCCCATTCATTTTAATAAAACCACCTTTAATAATATTTAAATTTAATCAATGGAAAATATGAATTATGAATACTTTTTGTTCCTGCTGAGAAAACATATCAAAAAGGTGCTCATTGTGCTTTTTTTGCTTGTATTGGTTTTCACATCAATAAAAACAGTTGGACCTGAAGAAGAAGGTGTAATTTTATACCTGGGCAAGTACAACAGGACTGTACAGCCTGGCCTGAGTATGATTATCCCATTTGGAATTGAAACCATGTATAAAATTCCGGTGCAAAGACAGCTTAAGCAGGAATTTGGTTTTCGTACCGTCTCTTCTGGTGTGCGGTCAGAATATTCGAAAAGCAACCTTGGCGATGAATCCATGATGCTTACTGGCGATTTGAACATGTCGGATGTAGAATGGGTGGTGCAATACCGGATTGTGGATTCCTACCAATATTTGTTTAGGGTAAGGAATGCAGAAAAAACGCTTCGCGATATGTCAGAAGCTGCCATGAGAAAAACGGTTGGTGACAGGACGGTGAACGAAGTACTTACAGTTGGCAGGCAGGAGGTAGCCAGCAATGTAGAGGTGCTGCTTCAGCAGATGTGCAATGAATATGAAAATGGCATTCGCATAGACCAGGTAGTTTTGCAGGATGTAAATCCCCCAGAACCGGTAAAGCCATCATTTAACGCAGTGAACCAGGCCCAGCAAGAACGGGAAACCTTAATAAACCAGGCAGAGTCTGAATATAACAGGGTAATACCGCGTGCAAGGGGAGAAGCGGAGGAGACGGTACAGCTTGCAGAAGCTTATGCATTGAACAGGGTTAACAGGGCTACTGGAGAAGCTGACCGGTTCAAATCACTTTTTGAAGCATATGCTAAGTCGCCTGAAGTAACAAGAAGGAGGATTTACCTGGAAACAATGGAACGTATCATGCCCAAACTTGGCAATAAGGTAATTGTAGATGAAAAAGGATCGAATGTGCTGCCCCTGTTGAACCTTGATAATATTGAGCGATTGAAAAAGCAGAATACTAAATAAGTTCTTATAGGCATAGTATAAACATTTGAAATTTATTTTTATAGTACTTTATAATCAACAGAATGAAAACAAGAAATATCCTTATCTTAATAATTGTTGCTATTGGCATTATTACCATCTTCAACAGTTATTTTATACTTGACGAAACACAACAAGCCATTGTTACCCAATTCGGCAGGCCTGTCGGGGAACCCCGTACCACGCCGGGCCCTAACTTCAAAATTCCATTTGTGCAAAAGGTACAATTCTTTGATAAACGCTACCTGG
>JALZND010000055.1 GCA_030857845.1 Bacteroidota bacterium
CACCGACAATAACCCTTAGCATTACCAGCAATGCTGACGCCTTACTAAAATTACCAAAAAACAAAAAAGCGCCATGACAAATAACAAAACAATTTTTGTAACGGGTGGAACCGGTAATCAGGGTGGTGCGGTTGCAAGAATTTTATTGCAACAAGGCTTTACAGTAAAAGTGCTTACAAGAAACTTAAATTCATCTAAAGCACAAAATTTAAAAAAGCTAAACATTGAACTAGTAAAAGGTGACTTAAATAACGCTGATTCTTACCGGGAGCATTTGAAAGATTTACATGGAATATTCAGCGTTCAAACTTTTGAAAATGGAATTGAAGAAGAAATTAATCAGGGAATAAAATTAGCAACAGTTGCGAAAGAGGTTGGTGTAAAGCATTTTTTATATTCTTCTGTATTTGGAGCTAATTTAAATACCAGCGTTCCACATATTGAAAGTAAATTCAAAATTGAAAACCACATTAAACAAATTGGGTTGCCTTTTACTATTGTCAGACCTACGTCACTGTATGAAAACTTTTTAATACCGCAGGTAAGAAAAGGAATATTAAAAGGGAAATTGGTACAACCAATTAACAGAGATACAATTCAACAATATGTAGCATCAGAAGATATTGGAAAAGCAGCTTCAAAAATATTTCAGAATAGCGATTTGTATTTAAGTAAAACAATGCCATTGGCAACCGAACAATGTAGCACCCAGGAAGTAGCGGATACATTTTCTTATGTGCTGAACAAAAAAATAGAATATCAAAAATTACCTGTGCTGATAACAAGATTATTCCTCGGAAAAAATTTATATAAAATGTTTAAATGGATAGATGAAAAAAGTTTTTTCCAAAAAGAAGATTTGGAGTCAACAAATAAAGAATTTCCAAACCTGATAAGTCTTAAAAGCTGGATAGACATCAATTTCAAATCATAATATTAAAAAACAATAATGGAATTAATCATTTACGGGGTTTATACATTTATTGCTGCATACAATGCAGGCAACATGGCTTGTTTGCAACTACAGCATTATGGCATTTATGCTTTTGTTGGCAAAGAAAATTTCAAAACTTACATCAGTGCAAATAATAAGGCAGCGTTTATTCCTGCAGTTTTGCCCGGTATGCTAATGCTTATTTTAAGTATCGTTTTAATGTTTATCCGTCCCGCTTTTATGACAACTAATGAAGCTATAGCCTCCTTAGCTTTAAATATCTTAGCATTTATTTCAACAGTCAAATGGCAACGAAAACTTCAATCGGATATGGCAAATAAAGGATATGACGAAGCAAAAATTAAACTGTTGCTATCAACCAATTGGATAAGAACAATTGCTTTTATCCTTCTTGGCATTTTGACAATTTCCATTTTAGTAATGGCAGTAAAATGACGAATAATTACTTGCAGGCAAAAAAAGTATATGCAAAAGCAGGGCTGGACAATGTAATTTCAGTTATGTGCAAGCATCAGAAGTGGTTAGGGCTCGATGTTCAATTTCAAATTTAGTTCTTAACTTCAACTACATATTTTCAATTGGACATTTGTACCAGGCAGGCCATTCGACTTTTATCACTTCCCACGCCATGATTGGTTTTGATGTGTTGATATACTCAACAATGTCTTGCTGGGCAATGGAGCCTGGTGCTACATCATTGTAGTAACCAAACAAGTAGCTAAGTTCGGAAACATAATTGCGTATTGTCCGTGGAGAATAATGTTTGGCGGAAAGAAAATCCGCAAGTTTTACAAGTCAGCTTTGTACTTGTTGATTAGGGCTATTTCCCCTAAGTTGTGTTTTTAAGATCTTGCATATAAATATTATTTAAAGTATAAACAAATATAGCTACTTTCGGATCGGAAGTACCTTCACTCGATAGGGTGTCAGTTCAACAGCGGGCTAGGCAAAAATGGCAGGTGCGATGGTTTATGAATTTGGGTGCTTTTAACAAAGTTTGGTGCAATGGGACAAAGAAGTGGTTTTTATCCGCCATCATCGCCAAGCCCTAATCGTTGTGTGTAAGTAGTTAAACCTTTTACTTATTATTATAAAGCCTAAATTAGATGAATAAGAAAAAAATAGTAGCCATCTCTGGAAGCACAAGGCAAAACTCTATAAATAATTGTTTAATAAAAGCAATTGCAGATTTATCAGCAGCAAGCCTTGACACAACTATTTATGATGGAATCGCAAATCTCCCCCAGTTTAACCCCGACAATGATGGAGATAGTGTTGCAAAAGAAGTTGCTGATTTCAGACAGAAATTAAATAATGCAGATGGTGTAATTATTTGTACGCCGGAATATGCCCATGGTGTTCCCGGCACACTTAAAAATGCTATTGACTGGACAATTTCTTCATCTTCATTTCCCCAAAAACCAACTATGCTGATAACCGCTTCTACCGGGGGAAACTATGGACACAAGGCACTAATGGAAACCTTGAAAGCTATTGAAGCAAAAAATATTGATAATCTTCAAATGGTTATTCCCTATGTCAAAACAAAAATTAGTATGGATAACAAGATTACAGATGATAATACACTTGCTAAGGTCAAAAAACTTATAGCTGATTTTATTGAGACTATTAATAATAAACAGGTTGATTAAGTACCAGAAATATTTACCAACAACCAATTGATATATTTTATAAGATTAGGTAGTTTCAGTCTATAAGCTATATTGAACTAGCCCCTTGTTCACAACGAAAAGTTTATAAAAACTGAAATATTAATTCAATAAAAATACTCCGGTCAATTTCATTCAGGATTAGAGATCTTTGATTCAAATCTTTAGAGTTTGCAGATTTTTCAGCTTTACTTGAAGATCAATTGATGCTTTCTGCAACAAAAAATAAAAAAAAAGAAAGGCAAGATAATCTTTTTTTTCAAAACGCATTCTCCATTATGCTATTTTTAACCTACGACCGGGACGCTCCACCTTAAAAATAAAAAAAGCCTAAATCTCCTTTTGCAGTTGATTTAGGCTTAATTGGCGGCTCTTCCTCTTGGGCTCGAACCAAGGACCCTCTGATTAACAGTCAGATGCTCTAACCAGCTGAGCTAAGGAAGAATCTATTTCCCTGTTTGGGAATGCAATATTAGTGTGTCTGTTTCAAATATGCAAAATAAAATAAATTAATTTTCCATACTTATTTTTTCCAGTGTCATTTCCTTCTCACTGCCATCGATTGTCTCTATTTTTTCCCTCATGGTATAAAGCTCCCTATTAATCTTTAGGTAAAGCTTTATGCCTAAAACAAAAAAAACAAAAGCAACTGGCAGGAACATGATACGATAATTTCGATAATCTGCGAATTTAATAATTCTATAAATGACACCCCAACAACAAAATGGTAAGTGAAGTGCGCATATAGGATAAGAATGTCCTTTCATTTGCCAATATGGTCCTGTCAAGCGCCAGCTGTTCGCTCAAAGAAAGCTTATCTTTATAATATGCTTCTAAATGTAAATATTTTGCTACTCCTGATTTACGCATGGCATATAATATATAAATCTACTAAACAAGTATTTGTTATAAATTTACATCATCTTCTAACTGCAGAAATGGATAACGAAAATCTGTGGCGGGCACAAATGTCTCTTTTATTGTTCTTGGGGTAACCCATCTTAGCAAATTTAGCATTGACCCTGCTTTATCGTTTGTTCCTGAACCTCTGGAACCCCCAAAGGGCTGCTGGCCCACCACTGCACCGGTAGGTTTGTCATTGATATAAAAATTCCCGGCAGCATTAACCAATTTTTTTGTAGCAAGCTCCAATGCATAGCGGTCCTGGGAAAACACTGCCCCTGTCAAAGCATAAGGGGAAGTAGCGTCTACCATTTCCAATGTTTCCTCAAAGCGCTCTTCCTGGTATACATATATAGTAAGGACGGGACCAAAAATTTCTTCGCACATGGTTACAGACATAGGATCTTTGCTCAACAAGATGGTAGGTTTGATAAAATATCCTTTGGATTTATCGTATTCCCCTCCAGCAAGGATTTCTGTTTTATCATCTTTTCGGGCATTTTCAATATATCCCACAATTTTATCAAAAGATTTTTCATCGATAACTGCATTAAAGAAATTGCCAAAATCTTCTACCCCTCCCATCTTTATGCTTTCCAAATCTTTCAATACATATCCTTTTACTTCTTCCCAGATATTGTTGGGGATATAAACCCGTGAGGCTGCCGAGCATTTCTGCCCCTGGTATTCAAATCCTCCTCTCACTATGGCCGTAGCAAGTGCTTTGGCACCGGCAGATTTATGGGCAATGATGAAATCTTTCCCACCGGTTTCACCAACTATGCGGGGGTAAGATTTATACTGTTCAATATTGCTCCCTATTGCCTTCCATATTTGCCTGAATACAGTGGTGCTTCCGGTAAAATGAATTCCGGCAAAATCTTTATGCTTAAAAATAACTTCACCCGCAACAGGCCCTTCCACATATATTAAATTTATCACCCCGTCAGGAACCCCGGCTTCCTTAAAGATTTTCATCAGGATGTTTGCGGAATATATTTGAGTGTAGGCTGGCTTCCAAACTACTGTGTTTCCCATTAATGCTGCGGATGAGGGAAGATTTCCCGCAATGGCAGTAAAATTGAAAGGCGTTAATGCAAATACAAATCCTTCTAAGGGCCTATGTTCCAACCTATTCCAAACACCCGGGGATGATTCTGGCTGCTGTTCATAAATTTGTGCCATAAAGTGCACATTGAACCTTAAGAAATCAATCAATTCACATACTGAATCAATTTCCGCCTGGTAGGCATTTTTAGATTGCCCCAACATAGTAGCCGCATTCAGGATGGCCCTATAGGGCCCGGAAATAAGTTCAGCAGCTTTCAGGAAAATACTTGCCCTATGTTCCCATGGCAGTTCTTCCCAAGATGGTTTTGATCCTAAAGCTGCATTGATTGCCAATTCTACATGAGAAGCATCGCCCTCATAAAAATGCCCTAAAATATGCTGGTGGTCGTGCGGTGGGCTTAGCGGTATTTTTTTTTCTGTACGCACTTCTTCTCCCCCTATATACATCGGAATATCTATTGTTTCTGCCCTTGCCTTTTCCAGTGCCGCTTTCAATTCTCTCCTTTCTTTAGAGCCTGGGGCATAATTCAGTACTGGTTCATTTATGGGGCTTGGTACTTTGTAGGTTCCTTTTGACATTCTTAATAGATTATGTGAAAAATAAGGCATTTGATACCTTTAATTATAATTTTATAAAATATGCATCAGCTGGCTTAAGCAATGTATTTCATGTGTCACCAATTCCTGATGCTTTAATCCTGAGGGATTAAAATATATATGGTCTATACTTGAGTTCCTGGCACCAACAATATCTGCTTCAAGGTCATCCCCAATCATAACACAATCGCTGCAGAATGCTTTGGTTTTTTGCAAAGCATATTCAAACATCCCTTGATGTGGTTTAATAAACCCTGATGCATCCGAAGTAACAATTTCAACAAAATATTGTGAAAGTTTTGAGCTGCTCAATTTTATATATTGCACTTCTTCAAATCCATTTGTTATGATATGCAATACATATTTTTTCTTCAAATATTGCAGTACCTCCAATGTATAGGGAAAAAGGTTTGTTTTTGTAGGGCATAAACTCAAATACTCCTCAGTCAACTCACTGGTAGAATAAGGGTAATCCACATCCAGTTTTGAGAAGATTATCTTAAACCTTTCTGTCCTTAAAGTTTCCCTGTCCAATGTTCCCTTATGGTAACAGGCCCATAGATAATAATTTATTTTATGAAAAGTTTTGACAAAAGCTTCTTTGGAAAACATTTTGAGCTCCTGCATATTATGCCGGTCATAAAGCTCGATAAGGGTTTCGGTAGAATTTTTCTCAAAGTCCCACAATGTATGGTCCAGATCAAAAAATATATGTTTATATGGCTTAGGAATCACTGGATTAAATATAATATAGTAGTAACGCTTTCATAAGCTTTTAGTTAAAAAAACAAGACGCATTGCTCATAAAAAGCTGATGTTGGTCCTAGTAAATTGCTAGATAAAGGCGAGGATTATTAGTATTCTAAATTGGCATCAAAAATTTTAGTGCCTCTTTTTTATCTCATACCCTTTTACATATTTCCCAATAAAATATGCCACCATTGCCACAATGAGCGAAAATTTTCCCAGTACTTCTGGTGTAGCCAGGTAATTGACCGCAACTAAAACAACTGCGCTAATTATTATAAAAATAATATCAAATATTCGTGAATGCTTCACTTTGTATAATATGGTTAAATTGAAATGTGCTGTGTAGGTAAAAAGTAAAATATGTTAACCTATCCATTTCCTTAAATGAAGTTTATTGATTGCAAGTTCCCTATTGGAATATAAAATCCTATAGGTTTCTGAATCATTAATTAAGGTAGGGTCTTTGTAAAGTAATTTGAATATCTGGCTGATGATATCTATTACTTCATCTTTCAAAAAATAAAACACCCATTGGTCCACATTACGGCAATTGAGCAGTCCTGAATTTTTTAAATATATCAAATGCCTGGAAGTTTTAGTTTGCGAATATCCTAGCACAAGCTCTAAATCTGAAATGCACATTTCTTTGTTCAAAAAAATCTGGTTCAATATCCTTACCCTTGATTCTTCAGAAAAGGATTTAAAAATTTGTGTCCCATAATTTAAACTGAAATGTTTTAACCGCATAAAGGTATTGCAAGAGAAAAGATCCTGTAATTTTCTTTAAATATAAAAAATTTACAAACTCCACAACAATTAATTTGCAAGGCCAATAAAATAAATAAAAGACACCTTCTGACCCTCCCACGGGACCGCGGATCTCTGATCCGCGCGAAGCAAAAACCCTCACCAACTTCTTTTGGCGGTTTGGAAAACCGCCGTCCGGAAGAAAAAAGCCACCTTCATATTTAAATTAAAATCAAATCTTTAAGATTTGAAAAAAATAAAGTTCTTCAGGTATATTTACTTTATTAAAACCCGTTATAAAAATTAGTAGTTGAATAATGTTACGAGAAAATGCTTAAATTAAAGAAGTAATACAGAATTTTTATTTCTGTGTTTCTTTGGCAAAGAATTATTTAATAAATTGTGGTGTTAAAAAAATTTCTAAAAATATAGTAAGCCCCTAACGAAGCAGATTTTGAAGATCCCTTTTCATATTATTTTTATTTTCTCCATTATTGCCTGTTTAGGAGTTGTAAATAAATTGCATGCCCAAGGTAAAAAGCATATAATTCAATTTTCAGGCGTAGTGGTAGGTGAAGACAGTACCTCTGGTGTACCAGGTGTACATATTTACGTACCTAAAGCAGGAAGGGGCACAACTTCTAATGGATATGGATATTTTTCTATGCCTGTTCTTGCCAACGATAGTGTGGTAATAAGTGCAGTAGGTTATCAAAAGCAATATTTTATTATTCCTGATACTGAAAAGCAAAGTATAACAGTGGCAATTGAGTTGCTTTCTGACACAACTTTTTTGCCCACTGTGGAAATATTTCCCTATCCTACCGAAGAACATTTTAAAGAAGCCGTATTGGCAATGCAACTTCCCGACGAAGGTAATTATACCAGGATCAGGGAAAATATGAACGAAGAAGTTTTGGCGCGTATGTTCAATAACCTAACAATGGATGGTACTGCCAATTACCGCCATACCATGAACCAACAATTTTTTGATACGCATAGAAGAAGTGGCATGGTCATGAACCCTTTGCTGGACCCTTTTGCCTGGGCAAATTTTATTAAATCAATTAAAAGAGGCGACTTCAAAAAGAATTAGTTTTGAAATCTTCTTTAACTAACCTAATATTCTTGATTGCGTAACCCTTGATATCAATAATAAAAAAATATCAATCAGGCACAGTATTTGATTAATTTTGTTTCTGTTTTTTATTGAGGGAAAGATTTTTTCGCCAGAACATAGCATGTGTTTTTAAAAGTTTTATAAAATAAACATCATAAGGAACAATTTACAAGATACTGGACAAATATATTACCCTGGCGAAACGGCTGAAAAATCACAATGACGCAATTCAAGAACATTTTAAAGAATATAACTGATAGTTGGCTGAATGCACGACAAAGAATAAAAAAGAGAAGGGGCCTTTCCATATTTGCCAATTTTTTAAAATATGCCTTTTTATTCGTATTGCTGTTTATCCTTTATGTAGTAAGTGTAGAACATAATATTTTAAATTTATATGGCTCCATGCCAGGTATTGAGCGGCTTAAAAATCCGCCCATGAAGCTCTCATCTGAGCTTTATACTGCTGATGGCGTTTTGCTGGGCAGGTATTTCAACGAAAACCGTGTGCCCGTAAAATATCATCAATTGTCGCCAAACCTTATTCAGGCCTTAATTGCAACAGAAGATGTACGGTTTTACGAACACAATGGTATAGATTTTTTTGCTGTGGGTTCAGTAATTTATTCCACCTTATCTGGAAATAGCCGGGGCGGTAGCACAATTACACAACAACTGGCTAAAAATTTATACAATACCAGGACAAAAGAGTCTGAAGGAAGGCTTTACAGGATTCCATTGATAAGGACCTTTGTAATAAAGACCAAAGAATGGATGACAGCTGTGAAATTGGAAAACAATTTTAGCAAAGAAGATATACTAACCCTGTATTTGAATACGGTGGATTTTGGAAGCAATTCCTACGGAATTAATACTGCTACTAAAACCTACTTTAATACCACCCCCGACAGTGTTTCTGTGCAGCAATCAGCTGTTTTAATTGGCCTTTTAAAAGCTACCACTCTTTACAGTCCTGTATTGAACCCAAATAATGCTTTCAACCGAAAAAATGTAGTGCTTTCTCAGATGCACAAATATGGATTTATTAAAAGTGATTTATTCGACTCTTTAAATAATGAACCGATTGCATTAAATTATAAGACATATGACAAGGTAGAAGAAGCAGCAACATATTTTAAAGGAGCTGTAAATAATTACTTGGTTAAATGGTGCGATGAGAACGGCTATAATTTATATAACGATGGCCTTAGGATATATACAACGATTGATTCCAGGTTCCAGGATCTTGCCGAAGAAGCGGTTATAGAGAACATGAAGTCTTTGCAAAAAAAGTTTGATCAGCATTGGAGGGGAAAAAACCCTTGGGTAGACGACAAGAACCGTGAAATACCGGGTTATATTGAAACAGTTTCCAAAAGGACAATCAGGTATAGGAATTTAAAATCCCAATTTGGTGACAATGAAGATACCATAATGGCAATATTAAATACCCCTGTAAAAATGAAGGTATTTTCCTGGCAAGGCGAGCAAGATACTACCCTAAGCCCTTTAGATTCTATCCGTTATTACAAAAGATTTTTACATGCAGGAATGATGACGATGGACCCTTACAACGGACATGTAAAAGCTTGGGTTGGTGGCATAGATTTCAAATATTTCCAATACGACCATGTGATGCAAGGAAAAAGGCAGCCAGGCTCTACTTTCAAACCTTTCGTTTATGTGGCCGCTATCGATCAGGGCGGATATGCTCCCTGCGACAGGATGATAGACCAAAGGGTTACCATAAGGTACGAAGAAGATGGTGAACAAAAAGCCTGGTCGCCCAGGAATTCTGATTGGGTACATACAGGCTCATCCATGACCTTGCGCCGTGCTTTGGGAAAATCCGTCAATACAATAACGGCACAATTGACACAAAAAGTAGGACCTGAAAAAGTAGTGGAATATGCTTCAAAAATGGGTATAAAGAGTCCAATTAAGCCAGTTCCTTCAGTAGGTTTTGGCTCAAGTGATGTTTCCTTGTTCGAACTGGTAGGCGCTTATGGAACTTTTGTAAACAAAGGCACCTGGACTGAACCCATTTTCATTACCAGGATCGAAGATTCCTATGGCAACCTTATCCATGAGTTTGTGCCGGAACAAAAGCAGGCAATTTCTGAAGAATCCGCTTTTTTGATGATGCATATGCTCAAAGGCAGCATTGAAGAACCAGGGGGAACTTCTCAAAACCTTTGGAGCTACAATATTTTTGGCAATAATGATATCGCAGGAAAAACAGGGACAACCTCAAATAATAGCGATGGGTGGTTTGTTGGGATCACCAAAGATTTGGTTACTGGTGTTTGGGTTGGAGGCGATGACCGCAGCATTCACTTTAGGACATCATCATTGGGAGAAGGGTCAAAAACTGCTCTTCCTGTTTATGGCACATACATGGAAAAATTGTATGCAGATAGATCATTGGGAATAGAAAAAGGAAGGTTTCCCAAACCTAATATTAAAATCAGCAAGAATTTCCATTGTCCTACCATACTTCCTAAACCAGATTCTACAGAGGTTAAAGAAGAAAGATATAAAATTGAAAAGGTTTCAATAAAATAATTTTATTTCAAAGGGGTTTCTCTTTTAAATAATTGATAATAAATAATAAAAGTTTCGCAAGTCGGATTAACGAAGTTGAGAGCAGCATAAGCCATCTTAATGTTTTTAAATTAGGATTTTAGTTTTCCATTACAGAACTCTAAAAATTTGCGCCTCAGACCCCAGCGGTTTCAAATATAATTGCCACGGGTTTAAACCAGTGGCAATTGATAAGGAGTGAATAATTTTGTGACAATTATTGCCTTTTGAAGCAAAAATTGTGACAAAACGGATATTGCGAAACTTTAGTAAATAATTTTCAATGGCACAGCTAAAATCACAGCTCTAGAAATCCTTTTTCCAATAGATTTTTTAGGAATTTATTAGTCTGTACATATTATTTCATAAAATCCTTCAAAAGTATCTTTTAAAATCTGAATTCAAAAAGGCTTTCTACCTGCATAGAGAGTTCCAAATAGATACTATTTAACGTTCAAGTTCAAAAACCTTTGTTTCATAACCATTTTTATATTGATCAAATTGATATTTTTAAATGTATTTTAATGAAATTTGATACCTTAGCATCAAGGTTCATCCATGCTAGTTTTAAAGCATTGAGTTCTTTTTGAAACCTTTATACTTAATGAATCAATAATTCTTTAACAAAAATAGGATATAATATGCATTCATTTTTCTACAGGTCCCAATGAGACAAAATGATAAATCGGGATCATTAAAAGATTATAAGCTAATAAGGTTATGGTAGCGTTTATTTTTTTCCTGCTTTTTTTGTTGATTTTTACAGTTTTTGCTGTTTATTCCGAAAGGAAAATTTCAGCTTTTATCCAGGACCGTTTGGGACCCATGGAGGTTGGATATTATGGGCTGGGGCAAACAGTAGCCGATTTGCTAAAACTGCTCCAAAAAGAAGATATAGTGCCTGCGGCAGCAGACCGGAAATTATTTTTAATAGCTCCATTGATCATATTCACTGCTGTTTTTGCAGGATTTGCCGTACTGCCCCTTACTTCATCAATTGCCGGATCGGCAGCTGAAGTAGGTGTATTTTATCTGTTGGCAATAATTTCACTGGATGTTATTGGGCTATTGATGGCCGGTTGGGGCTCAAACAGCAAGTTTTCTTTATTTGGTGCCATGCGTTCAGTGGCACAAATTATTTCCTATGAAGTACCCCTTGGGCTTACAGTATTATGTGCTGTAATGATTTCGCAAACTTTGAACCTTCAGGAAATTTCATTTCAGCAAGGTATTTGGATCAACCATCTTGCTACAACAGGGAGTGAGGAAGTAAATTATTTATTCGGGATAAAAGCACTAAATATAGATGTAACCAGGTTGGGAGGTATTTTCACCTGGAACATATTTAGGATGCCCTTATTCTTTATTGTATACATAATATTTTTTATTGCATCCCTAGCCGAATGCAACCGGGCACCTTTTGACTTGCCTGAGGCTGAATCCGAAATTATTGGAGGTTTCCATACAGAATATTCAGGATTTAGGTGGGCCTTTATCATGCTGGCCGAATACGGCATGATGTTACTCGTCAGTTTTTTAGGGGTAATTCTATTTTTAGGCAGCTGGAACACTCCCCTTCCTAATATAGGTTCTTTACCTTTGGCAGAATGGACTAGTGGTGCACCAGGAAGCTGGTCAGGAAACCTTTGGGGCGCTTTTTGGCTCATATCCAAGGCTATGCTTGTTATATTTTTGCAAATGTGGATAAGGTGGACTCTTCCCAGGTTGCGGGTTGATCAATTAATGTCCTTATGCTGGAAATATTTAACCCCGGCAGCCCTGGTGCTATTAATGATAACAGGTGTTTGGAGGTTGTTAATGATTTAAGGTTTTAATTAAATTTTGTATTTTTGGTTAAAGATGCAAATGCTTTAAAAAATATTGTAGTAGAAGTTATTGATAGGTGTAAATTCTCATTAAGGCAGCAATAATGGATCGTGGTGCAAACAATACATATTTTGGAAATATAAGGGAAAGTGTAAAATCTATCTTATTAGGTTTGAAACTTTCAATCAGGCATTTTTTTGAGGCTAATGAAAGTAGGAAACCTTTTGGTATACATGAAAATGAATACTTCGAACAAAAAACAGGGATCATCACACTTCAATATCCTAAAGAGTCCATTCCTGTGCCTGATAATGGCAGGTACAGGTTACACAATGAAATAGATGATTGCATTGTGTGTGATAAATGTGCCAAAATTTGCCCTGTTGATTGCATTGAGATTGAACCCATAAAATCACTTGAACCTATAGGGGAAACATCAGACGGTACAACAAAAAGATTGTACGCAGCAAAATTTGATATAGATATGGGCAAATGCTGTTTTTGTGGCCTTTGTACAACGGTTTGCCCTACCGAATGCCTTACCATGACAAAAACCTACGACTTCAGCGAATTTGATGTTGCTGACCATGTTTATGCATTTGCTGAAATGACCCCACTGCAGATCCTGGAAAAAAAGCAGGAACTGGAAAAAGCTAACCTTGAGAAAGAACTTGCCAGGACCGCCAAGACGGCAGAAAACAAAATACCTTTAACCAATAAAGTTGGTTTAACCTCAAAAGAGACCACAGGCGTAAAACCTACTTTTAAACCCAGGGTTCCCATAAATCCTAACGCGAACAC
>JALZND010000347.1 GCA_030857845.1 Bacteroidota bacterium
CCCTTAGGAACTACCTTTAATCGTGCTTTTGATATGACTAATGATCCCTATAAGGCCGTTGAAGATCTTATCAATTTAAGGATTGACAGGGTATTAACTTCAGGGCAGGAAAGGACTTTGGAAGGGGTTGATCTTTTGAGGGAGCTTGTAGAAATTGCAGGCGAAAAAATAATAGTAATGCCAGGTGGAGGCATTACTGAAAGAAATATTGCTAAAATAAAGAAACTAAACAAAGCTAAAGAATTTCATGTTTCAGGCCGAAGTAAAGTGGAAAGTGAAATGACCTGATAGACACACCTTTTAGGTTTAAATATTTAATATAACAAAACCTATATTTTTATCTGATTTCCTTACCAAAAGGGGTGAGTGCCAATCTTGCCAACTTCAAATGTTGTAAGGCGAAAGGTATGCCAATAACGGTTATTGCAAATAGTAATGAAAATAACAGGTGGGTAAGGCATATCCAGATACCTCCAAATATTAGCCATATTATATTCATGATCAATGATAAACACCCATTGGATGAATCGGAATACACCACTTCTTTCCCGAAGGGCCAAAGGGCAAGTCCTGCCAATTTTAAGGTCTGAATTCCAAATGGTATACCAATTATCGTTATGCACAATATCAGGCTTGCAATCAGGTATTCAACAAAAATAATGATTCCTCCAAAAATTACCCAAATAAGGTTTCCTATGGTACGCATATTTTATTTTTAGAACAATGATATTCACAAGTTGCTCTTAGCTCCTTTGTACAAGAAAAAAATCTTTGCAACTTGCATATACACTACAATTCTATAACTTTGTTTTAGCAAAAATATAAATATTGACAGATTTATGTTTATATATTATTTTTTCATAAGTTATTAAGGGACATGTGGGCTAATATTCTTTTGAATGGCTATTTTCATGTTTTTTTAATTTTTAAACTCAGATATTATTTTTACCAACTCTTCCGATTATGAATAAAATTAAAGTTGGGGTAGCAGGATTAGGCTTTATTGGGCCTGCCCATGTTGAAGCCCTTCGTCGCCTGCCTGATGTTGAGGTAGTTGCCATCTCTGATTTTGATGCAGAACTTGCACGATCCAAAGCTATTGCTTTAGGGATCGAGAAATCCTATGGTGACTTTCAACAGCTTTTGAACGACCCTGAAGTTGAAGTTGTCCATATTTGTACGCCAAATTTCCTTCACTACCCAATGTCAAAAGCTGCCTTGCAAGCTGGAAAACATGTTATCTGCGAGAAACCACTTTCAAATACCGCAGAAGAAGCCAAAGAATTGGTGGAACTTGCAGAAAAATCGGGATTGGTGCATGCTGTACATTTTAACATCCGATATTATCCATTGATCCGTCATATGAAAATGATGAGGGAAAAAGGTGAGCTGGGAAAAATTTATTCTATTATAGGAACCTATCTGCAAGATTGGCTATTTCTTGAAACTGATTATAATTGGAGGTTAGAGCCTGATAAATCAGGAGAATCCAGGGCAATTGCAGATATAGGATCTCATTTAATGGATTTGATTGAATATATTTCTGGAGAAAAGATCACCAGTGTTATGGCTGATTTTGCCACCATTCACAAGAATAGAAAAAAACCCAATAAGCCTGTTGAAACTTATTCAGGAAAACTGCTGCAACCAGAAGATTATGATGAAGTGGCTATCAATACCGAAGATTATGCCACTGTGATGTTGAAGTTTGGGAATGGAAACAAGGGTGTGATAACTGTAAGCCAGGTAGCAGCGGGAAGGAAGAACAGGATCAACCTTGAAATTTCTGGCTCGAATAAAACAGTTGCCTGGTGCTCTGAATCCCCAAATGAAATTTGGGTTGGAAATAGGGACAAAGCAAATGAGTCGTTGATCAGGGACCCTTCTTTGGTGCACCGTGAGGCAGCAAGTCTTATAACCTATCCTGGAGGACATAATGAAGGTTTTGGCGACACATCCAAGCAATTATTTAAAGAAGTTTATAAAGCAATACGCGAAGGGAAACAGCCTGAAAAACCTTTATACCCTTCCTTTCCAGATGGTCTAAGGGAATTGATTTTGGCAGAAAAAATTATTGAAAGCAACCGGAAACAAACTTGGGTGCAAGTTTAGTTTCTTGTTGACATAAATCTCAAAGAAGCGGTAATCTCATGGTTAACCGCTTTTTTTATGGTTTTAGGCCTACAAGGTTTAACTTTAAAAAATTGGACCATTTTTCGTAGTTTGGATATATAACATTATTTAAATTTATATTATATTACAATTTGAACTTTTAAAGTATCATTCTTTTCTAATATATTCTCTTTATGCAAATCCCTCAGAATTCAAGAAGACATTTTTTAAAATTATCAGGTTTAGGTATTGCAGCACTATCATTGCCGGGTTTTTCTGCCTTGGCAAAAGATAACGAGCGGGAATATTTTGTGTATATAGGAACTTACACTGATGGGAACAGCGAAGGGATATATTTGTATAAACTGGATGTTGCAACAGGAGAACTTAAACATGTAAATACTACCAGAGGCGTTGATAATCCTTCTTTTTTGGCATTTGATCCCGGGAAGGAATTTTTATATGCTGTTAATGAAGTAACTGACTTCAAAGGGACTGCCAGTGGTGCTGTAAGTGCTTTCTTAATTGATAAAAAAACAGGTGAACTTTCTTTTTTGAATCAACAGTCAACCCATGGTGGGGCTCCCTGTTATGTTCAAGTTGATAAATCAGGCAAATCATTATTGGTGGCAAATTATGAGGGTGGAAACGTGGCCATTTTTCCCATTCAATCCAACGGGCATATTGGTGAGGCAACAAAAGTTATAGATCAAAATAATGCCAATAAAGGTAAAAAAGATCAAGCACATGCACATTGCATTGTTACGGATCCTGAAAATAAATTTGCTGTTGCGGCTGATTTGGGAATGGACAAACTTTTTATTTATAAGCTTGATGCCAATACAGCAACACTTATTCCCAATGAGCCTTATTCAATATCAACAAAAAAAGGGGCAGGCCCTCGGCATTTTACCTTTAATAAAAATGGAAAATATGCTTATGGAATAAATGAATTAAACTCAACATTGACAGCTTATAGTTACAATAAAAAAAAGGGTAAATTAACTGAAATTCAAACTGTTTCCACCCTGCCGGAAAATTATGAAGGGGAAAGCTATTGTGCCGATGTTCATATATCACCTAATGGCAAATTTTTATATGGATCTAACAGAGGCCATAATAGTATTGTGGTTTTTTCTATTGATCAGAAATCAGGACAACTTTCCCTGGTGGAGCATTCTTCTACATTAGGAAATTGGCCAAGGAATTTTGCAATTAACCCATCGGGTAAAATATTGCTGGTAGCAAACCAGAAATCTGACGACATTTTTACTTTTTTCATTGACAGTAAAAATGGAAAGCTTACTGCATCCGGCAAAAAAATACAACTGGCTTCCCCAGTTTTTTTGACTGTTGTACCAAAGTTTACCTAAGTAGCGAAAAAATAAAATGAAAAAAGATTTTAGGTTTTATTCGTTTTAAAGCAAAACAATATTTGTAGCAGGGAAATCGCTTTTAAAATTTCAAGCGATTAATGTGTTATAATACGATAAAAGTATTACATTTGATATCAAATAAATGAATTAGGGTTAAAAAAATGCCCTATTCAAACCCGAAGAACCCCAAAAATTTCCCGGTTTTCCACGAATACTTTACAACTTTGGAAGAGCCCCGCAGAACCAACAAAGGCAGATTCTTTTACCCTCTTGAAGAAATATTGTTTTTGAGCATATCGGCAATTGTAAGCGGATCGGACAGCTGGACAACCATCTGTACATTTGGTCAAATAAAACTGGATTGGCTCCGTAAGTTCTACCCCTATAAAAACGGCATACCTTCCCATGATGTGCTGGGCAAGCTGTTTGCAAGGCTGGACGATAAAGAATTTGCAAAATGTTTTCCAGTTGGGTGAACTCCATATCCGAGCTTACCAAAGGAGAGGTCGTGGCTGTCGATGGGAAGACCATCCGCAGGTCGGGCGATGGGGCACTTGGCAAATCACCGCTGCACGTTGTTTCTGCCTACGCTTCTGGCAACAGGGTTTGTCTGGGACAAGAAGCTGTCAGTGAAAAAAGCAACGAGATCACAGCTATCCCCGAACTGCTGAAAGTGCTCGACATTAAAGGGTGCACTGTCACAATAGATGCGATGGGCTGCCAAAAGAAGATAGCAAAGCAGATATTGGACAATAAAGCGGATTATATATTGATGGTTAAGGACAACCAAAAAGAGTTAAAAGAGCAAGTGGAGCACCTTTTTAAAATAACAGCCGCAGTAAGTG
>JALZND010000348.1 GCA_030857845.1 Bacteroidota bacterium
AAATAAATGATGCGCCAACTTTAAATGGAATCAGCAATGTTTCTGTGGCTGGAAATTCTCCGGTAAAAACTATTAATCTTGCCGGAATATCTGCAGGACCATTTGAAAACCAGACTTTAACAGTTAGAGCTACTTCAAGTAATACAGGTTTGATTCCAAACCCATCTGTAACCTACAGCAGCTCAGGCGCTACCGGATCTATTAAATTTAAACCGGCAGCAAATAAGTCAGGTACTGCAACTATAACTGTAAGAGTTACTGACAATGGATCAAATACGGCACCTCATAAGAATTTTATAGAGCGCTCTTTTAAAGTTACTGTTTCTTCTAATACTTCTCAGCCAGATGTTGCCAACTTTAATCTTATCAATACCTCAACTGGCCAGGTAATATCCCAGATACAAGATGGCACTACTTTGTATACCAGTAAATTACCAGTATCATTAAAACAATTAAATATCGATGCAATATTGAGTCAGCAATTTGCCGGAAGTGTTGTTTTTGGTTTCAACGGGAATCCAAAATACAGCATCGAAAACTATGCTCCATATGCAATTGCCGGAAATACAGGTAAGACGTTTCATAACTGGAATAATGGTTTAAAACCAGGTAAAAATGAAATCATTGCCACTACATATAGCAGTAAAGGTGGTATTGGAACAAAAGGGAAAACAAAAACCATAACTTTAACTATTGTTGATGATAAAGTTAATACTGCCTTTACGGGAAATAAAATACTACTGGAAGAAAATCGGGAAGATATCCAGTTTGAACTTGCCAGGTTCTGGCCCAATCCTGTTCAGGATAATATCACTATAAGCTTTAATGCTCCCTCAGAAAATTCAATTAAGATTTATATAAATGATATGAAAGGTCAGCTGATAAAATCTTTTACTTCTACTTGTAAGTCTGGAAGTAATGAGTTACAACTTAATTTAGAAGATCTTAAAGGGGGTGTATATACCGTTTCTCTTGTTAATCAATTCAATAAAATTAATTTTAGAATAATTAAAAAAGATTAAACTATTATAATAATGATGTGAGGAAGCTTGGATTTTCACTTCATTATTATTTTAAAAAAAAATTATTACCGAAAAAATCTTATAAAAAATAACAAAAATTTAATAATTTTTGTTATTTTTTAATTATTGAGCAATTTTTAATATTTATACATTCTTAATTTTAATAAGCCCATATCCTGATAATTTAATTTTATAAATAATAGCCCATTTATAGAATCAAAACCTGATACAATCCTTAGGCATTTAAACCTGTCTGCTTTCAATATTTTTTCTTCATATATTGCATCTGCTTTTTCCAAAAGGGTTTTTTAGATCTTTTTCCAATGGTTTTTTTAAACATGAAGATTAAATAGAATTCGGGAATATAGGTAAGCAATCGCTATACCCCCTCCACATTTTGGTTATTTTTCCACCTATGAGGTAGCAGGTCTGAAAATTTGCCTTGGTAGTTGGTATCATTTAACTTTTGGAGGACATTTGAAAGCCATTCCTGTGGATTAACATCATGTTTTTTGCAAGTGGCAAAAAGTGAGTACACCATAGCTGCATTTTGTGCTGATTCATGGGTGCCTGCAAAAAGGTAGTTTTTTCTGCCTAAAGCTATAGGGCGTATGGCATTTTCTATAGCGTTGTTATCAATCTGCAGGTGGCCATGGAGGGTATAATAATGCATGTTGTCCCACAATGGCAGCGCATAGGCTATTGCTTTTCCAACAGGGCTGGAAGGCAGTACTCCTGGATATTCTGCCAGCATCCAGCTTTTCAGCTCTCTCAGGATAGGTGCGACCTTCTCCATCCTTATTTTCACTATATCTGTTTCTGAAAGCTGTGGCGAAGCTTCCCTGATTTCCCTTTCAATTTCATATACCAGATTTATTTGCCGTACTGCATATGTGGCCCTTTCCTTGTCATAGCAAACAGCCTCATCAAACTTTCTCCTGATGTGTGCCATGCAGTAAAGCTGGTTCACTTTTTTGCTGTTTTTAAACAACGCCCGGTATACACTGTAGCCGTCTGATTGGAACACGCCTTTAAAATCTTTCAATAGCCTGCCCGGCCCTTCCTGCCCACGGCCCTGCTGATAGTCGAAAAACACCAGTCCGTCTGCCGGGGCATGGTAGGCCCAGTAATAGCCCAGGTGGCAGGCCCCTTTCTTCTCGCTTTGAAGCACTTTAATAGTGGTTTCGTCCCCCTGCAGGTACAGGTTGGCCAGCACTTCCCGTTTTAGCGCGTTGTAAATAGGCTTTAGTACCTGGCAGCCTGCCGCGGTATTGTCTACCAGAGTGGAGGGTGGGATTTTCATCCCTTCCCGCTCAAAGATTTTTTTCTGTCGGTAGAGCGGCAGGTGATCGATATATTTACTGACAAGCAGATGGGCGATTACAGATTCATCAAACAGCCCCCGCTTAACTGTCCTGGAAGGGATAGGGGCAACAAGCACCCCTTTTTCCAGTTGGCCGCTGTCTTTTAATGCCCATTTCCTGCGGATGATCCTTTTTACTTTGAAAGAAGCGGGCACAATCACTAAAACTTCTGTTACTTCTTCGCCTATTACTTTATAATTGGTCAGGTCACCCTCAGGGTCAATAATTACTTCTTCACGCTCCAGGTTCTCTGGCAATACCATCCTTGAAGCGGTACGTGGCGCCCTTTTTCTTTTCTCTGCGGAGGCTTCCTGTTTTTTTGCCTCTTCTTTGGCTTCTGTTTTTGCCTGTACTTCTGAAGCCTGTATAGCTTCTAAAGATGCACCCAAATAGAAAATCTCAAGTTGATCTTCATTGGCCCTTTTGACCCTGCTATCGGCCTTGATGCCAAAAAGCCTGGCCCGTAAAGCATTGGCTTCCAGTAAAGCGAGGTGTAGTTTTTGCTCGTATTGTTGGGTGAGTTCCTGAAGGGCTTTTTCCTGAAGCTCTTTGGCTTTCAGGATGGTTTCCAGGAGTTGTTTTTGCGCTTTGGCCTCTACCTCTTCCAGTCTTTTTTGGCTCTGTTGATAGAGCATTTTATAGTCTGGTTCGGCGTTTATCATAGAATAAAAATACAGCTAAAAAGTCGATTTAAATACTATTATGGCACTTTTTATTTAAAAAATATCCAATATTTTTCGCCTGTCCCCCCTATACTGTCCCCAATTGGTAACGCTTCCTTAGCTGCACGGATCCTAGCTTTATGCCACCAAGGATAAGCATGAGTTCCCGGGCGCTGAATTGAAGTTTGCCCTCCGGTGGCCTTTCAAAAGTCCCCTTCTCCAGCCGCTTTATATATAAGGCAAACCCATCATTGTCCCATTGCAGCAGGCGGATCTGGTTGCCTGATTTTCCTATAAAAATAAATATGTCCCCACTCAATGGGTTTTGCTTCAGGTTGTTCTGCACCAATCCGGCAAGCGAATAGATGCCGCAGCGCATATCGGTTGGTGCTTGGTAAAGAAAATACCTGGAAAAAGAATTAAGGGTAAGCATAGTGTCCTTGAATTTATAAAAGTGGCTTGATCCAGGCAGTATCTGCCATTTTATATATCCTTAGTTTTGTCCCGGATGGATATTCAATTTCAACCTCCGGAATGGGATAGTTGGCCTTCAATTCTGTCCGGGGGATTTTAATCTCCCGGAAATTGCTGGCTGGTGGGCTTTCTATACACCTAAGCTTCTTTATCCAATAAAAGAAAGCGCTTCGGGGCAATTTATTTCTATGACAGTATTCTTTTTTGCTAAGACCGCTTTGTTGCCATTCTAAATAGGCAGCGCGCATTAATGTTTCTGTGTATCGTCTATTTTTCATGATACAATTTTATGCTAACTTGGAGAGGGGAGCAATAGGGGGATGGGCGAATGCTTACAAAGGTAAGATAAATGCAAAACAAAAACGTCTTGTAAGTCTTTTGAAAAACTGTTAAGCGTTGAAAGTCTGTTTTGTAAATACACTTCGTTATCATTGGAAAGGAGATTGTGATAATAGAGATAATGTGTGTGGTCGTTACAACGTTGTCTCAGGTCTTCAAATGAGCTGACTTTAAAAGCTCCATTAGCATATATTAGTTTAGTAATCTCTGAAACTTTTGTTGATTTAATTATGTATTCAGACATTGTCCCGAAGCTTGGAATTGTTTCTTTTCCTTTAACCCAATTATTGATTTTCTCAACGATAAAGTTTTCAATGCTAAAGTTGTCGCTTAAATAGAGGTTTGAGTATAGATTAATAATTGTCGCATCATAATACTTTCTCAATAGTGCATAGGAATCATTAATGCGTCCTTTAAATAAAATATCCTGAATGGATTCAAGTGTTCCC
>JALZND010000349.1 GCA_030857845.1 Bacteroidota bacterium
CACATATACTAAATTTGAAGCTGAAGTGGATCATTTACAATACTACTTGTTAAAAATAGAAGTAGCTGGCTCCAACATGGATTTTCTCAATCATGGTATTCAATCTATTCAAGAAAAGCAAGAAAAAATTTATTATTTCTCTTATCTGTTTCAGGACGATATTTATTTAGAGGAAGAAGGTGAAAAACTACCCTGTGTACTTTTTCATTTTGAGCGGGCCATGGATATGAAAAATAGCAGGACCTTTGTTTTGGGATTTGAAAAACCGCTAAAAGAATCAGAATCAGCCTGTTTGATTATCAACTCCGATCAGTTTGATGCCCAAAATATCAAAATAAAAATTTCCAAGAAAAATATTCCAAACCTTAAGATATGACATCTTACAAGATCCTTAAATTAAAAAGAATAAGACTTATTTCCAGGTTTCTATTGTTGGTAATACTTTTCCAAGTTTTCCAGTTTCCTGCATATGCCCTTACTTCTGGGCCTACACAGCCGGAGGTGCAATCTTTTGAACCAGTTGGTACAACTGATATGGTAGACCTTTTTTCTGGTGATTTCAATTATAATATCCCCCTATTTGAGCTTCCAGGACCGAACGGGGGCTATCCATTTAATTTGTCATACCATGCAGGGATAGGCATGGACCAGGAGGCAAGCTGGACTGGACTGGGCTGGAATTTAAACCCTGGTGCAATAACCAGGCAAATGCGGGGTCTTCCGGATGAATTTAATGGGGATCTAATTTCAACAAAAATGTCTATTGATCCTAACATTACGGTAGGTGTTGGAGCTGGTACAAATGTTGAGATATTTGGAGAAAATTATTTATCATATGGTTTAGGTCTTAGCGTATACAATAATAATTATAAAGGTATAGGTTATAATATAGATGCTTCTTTAGGATTTGGAACAGCCACAAAGGCAGGAAATTTAGGCATGGGTTTAGGTTTAAGCCTCGACAATAAGGAAGGAGTTGGTGTTAATCCCTCTATTGGTTTAAGCGGAAGATTTGGAAATTCTGGAATTGGTGCCAATTATAACTCACAAACCGGATTATCCAACATTTCTTTATCATATTCTAAATCGGTCACATATTCAAAAAAACATCCAGTTTTTAGATCTACTAATATGGGTGGAAGTTCAAATATTTCTTTGGCTCATCCCGGTTATACACCTCAAATAAGCATGCCTATGATCAATATGAATATAGCAGCTACTTTTCAACCAGGTGGTGCCTGGTGGGGAATGTTTGGATCTCCCTATGTAAATGGTTTCTATAATGAACAGTCTCTTGTAAATGATAAAAAGTGGATATCTGTAGGTGCAATAGGATATATGAACTATCAATATGGTACAGATAAATCAATAATGGATTTTAATAGGGACAAGGATGGTATCGTCAGCAAAGAATTTCCAAATTTAGCAATTCCATCTCTTACCTATGATATATATTCGGTAACTGGTCAAGGGCTGTCTGCAATGTACCGTCCTATAAGGAATGATACAGGTTTTGTATATGACCCTGAAACGAAGTCTACATCAGTTGGAGGTAGCTTGGGTGCAGATGCGGGACCTACTATGGTTCATGTGGGAGTTAATCTTGGAGTAAAACATGCCAGGTCTTTATCAGGTAAATGGACAGATCATAATGAAATTGAAGAAAATTTTAAATTTCAGGAAAAAAAACACGATGATCTGTTTGAACCATGGTACTTTAAAGTTCATGGTGAGCCTTCTATTGAAGAGGCAAATTTATTTGAAGCAATTGGTGGATACGATCCGGTGAATGTTAAACTAACTGGTGGTAGAGAAAATCCTACAGCCTCCAAAATAATTGAAAGAAACAAAATACAGCATCCAGCACCAGATAATGCTTCTTTTAATAGAGAAAGAAAATCACGAAATCAAGCTATAATCCCAATTACCAATGAACAGCTTCTTTCAAATGGCCAGGATGTGGAAAATCTTTTTAAAATTAGGTATATCAATGCTCAAGGAAATGAATCTTCTTTCTCTAGAGGTTCGCTACCCAAGCATCATATAGCAGGTTATACAGCTTTAACACCTGACGGCTTGAGATATAATTACGCATTGCCTGCTTATAATATTTCACAGGAAGAAGTTGTATTTAGTGCTAAAAAACTTAATGGGCCCGTGGTTAAAGCAGAGGTTAAAGATGGTGAATATGGAGACCCTTTTTATGAACAGCACAATAGCGATAAATATTTAAAAAGAACTCATATTCCTCAATATGCACATTCTTATTTATTGACTTCAATTGTTGGGCCTGATTATGTAGATGTAACAGGTAATGGGGTAACTAGCGATGATCTTGGCTATTGGGTAAAATTCACCTATCAAAATATTACCACCCCTAATGATAGGTACCAATGGAGAGATCCATTTTCTCACGCCCATTTTGTTGAAGGCTTTAAGACGGATACAAGAGATGATAAAGGAACCTTTACATATGGTACAAAAGAACTATGGTATTTGTCTAAAGCAGAGACAAAATCTCATATCGCGAAGTTTATTACAGAACAGCGAAATGATGCTAGAGGGGTAGTTCAAAAACTTCAAAAAACAGGAGACGCAGTTGGAAAAAAGCAGCATAAATTAAAAGAAATCAAATTATTTGCTAGATCTGCTGAAAATGGTTTTCCTATAAAAGTTGTAAAACTGGAACAGGATTATTCTTTATGTAAAATGCTTCCTAATAATAACGATATTGATGGGAAACTGACATTAAAGAAAATATGGTTTGAATATGGTAACAGTTCAAGGGGAAGTTTGAATCCTTATGAATTTACTTATAGTGCCTCTAACCCAAATTATGACCCTAATTCTTATGATCGTTGGGGAAATTTTAAACCTAATCCTTTGCTCCATAGTGATACAAATTATGATCCAATGCATAATCTTGATTTTCCTTATGCTGATCAGGATCCACTTAAAAAAAGCATCATTGATAAGCATGCTGCTTCATGGAGTTTGGAGAAAATTAAACTGCCTTCAGGGGGTGTGGTCAATATTGATTATGAAGCAGATGATTATGCTTATGTACAGCATAAACAGGCAATGCAAATGTTGGAAATCGTAAATCCTGGGGCCCCAAATGATCATCTTAATCTCGATAAAAACAACCTCATAGTCAATTTTAAATTAAAAAAACCCCTTGCCGATACTATAGTTGATGTTCAGCAAAAAATAGCCTTTAAAAAAAGAGAAGCTCTTAAATATTTTAATCAGGATAGGAATCAAGTATATTTTAAAATCCTTGTAAATCTTAGAGAGCAGGGAGAAGATCAATTTGAATATATTTCAGGCTATGCTGATATTGATTTAGACAAAATTGGATTGGTCGATGACGGAAGTGGAACGTTTAAATACGGTTTTTTCACTTTAGTAGCAGAAGAAAAGCATCATCCATTTTCTATGCGTGCATGGCAACATTTAAGGACAAACCAACCAGAGTTAGCTAGTATAGCTAAAAAATTTGATCCAGTAGATAGCCCTGGCGATAAAGTAAAGCAAATGAAGTCTATGGCTAGTATATTTCCTCATATTAAACAGATGTTTCAAGGTTATTATAATTATTGCTATAAAAAGAATTGGGGCAGTGAGGTAATTGCAGGAAAATCATGGGTCAGGTTAAATTCCCCTGATAAATCTAAATTTGGTGGCGGTCTTCGGGTAAGGCAAATCACCATGTCGGATGAGTGGGGACATGATAATGAAGGGCTATATGGACAGATCTATGAATATACTACAGAAGAAGATGGCAAAACAATCAGTAGTGGTGTTGCTGTATATGAACCACTCATTGGTGGGGATGAAAATCCGCTCCGGTACGGGAAAAAATTTGTGCAAACGGTTCCTTTAAGATCAAATAACAATATGTTTTTCGAGTACCCCATTAATGAAAGTTATTTTCCCGGGGCTCAGGTTGGCTATAGTAAAGTCACAGTTACAAGTTTGGCTGCTGCGCGTTTGGCCAAGAAAAAAATAAAAAATTTGGACCCAAATAATCCGATTTTTCCTATTGGCGAAAATATTTCATTTGGAACTACAGGTTCTACTACACATGAATTTTATACCGCAAAAGATTTCCCTGTTATAACAGACGAAACAGAGAAACAAGATAAATCATTCAGACCTCCTTCAATAGGATTGTATTCAGTGAATAAGCTTACATCCTCCCAAGGTTATTCAATTCTAACAAACGATATGCATGGAAAGCCTAAGATGATCAGCAATTTTCGCCAGGATCCTAGTGGTAATATTGACTTAAACGCCATGTCATGGGT
>JALZND010000056.1 GCA_030857845.1 Bacteroidota bacterium
TATAATTTGGCTGATTTTATCATTTTTAAGCACAAAAGGGGGCACATCCAACGAGGCGAAAAAGTTAACAGAGTCAAAAACCTTAGCCTCAAAAGAGACAAAGCTAAAATTTTCGATATCCACTTTATCTGCTTCAGTAGCCGGAAATGACTGTAGGTACCTTTCATTTTGGCCTATAAATTCATCATTAGTTAAGTTAACAGCAGGTCCTTGGCCATAATTAATAGAAACCA
The DNA here is from genome assembly GCA_030857845.1 of Bacteroidota bacterium. GTDB lineage: Bacteria > Bacteroidota > Bacteroidia > Cytophagales > Cyclobacteriaceae > JALZND01. The sequence continues at coordinate 234 of JALZND010000056.1, forward strand.
TTTTACCTCCAGGGATAAAAAACAACTCCCCTTCTTTAACTGCTTCTTTTTCCTTGCCAAATTTTATCCCACCTTTGTTCAAGCAAATTATAGTGTTTTCGACATCATAAAAATTGCTTATGGTTACTGGCTGAGAAATTTTAATATTATTAGCCTTAATATATCGGACTCCTAAGGATTCAATTATTTTGTTGTAATCTTCCATTTATGAGGTTTAAATAATATAAATATACCTAATTTCAATATAACAAAAATAATAAATAAATTGTTATAATACAAATTTAATTATTAAAATAACTACCAAAACTATCAATTATTATTTAGAAAATAACATTTTATAAAAAAAAACTATTTAAGTATTTCGCGGGAAATTACAATTTTTTGGATTTCTGAAGTACCCTCATAAATTTGGGTAATTTTTGCATCGCGCATCAGCCGCTCCACATGATATTCTTTTACAAATCCATAACCGCCATGTATCTGGACTGCCTCAATGGTGACGTCCATGGCTACCTTTGAAGCAAATAATTTTGCCATGGCACTGGCTTGTGCGTAATTTTCATTATGGTCTTTAAGGTAGGCTGCTTTTAGGCACATAAGCCTGGCGGCATCAATTTGAGTGGCCATTTCTGCAAGCTTAAATTGTATAGCTTGATGTTCGGAGATTTTCTTGCCAAACGTTGTTCTTTCATTTGAGTATTCCAGTGCCAGCTCATAAGCACCGGAAGCTATGCCCAGGGCCTGGGCTGCAATACCGATCCTGCCTCCATCCAAAGTTGACATGGCAAACTTAAAGCCAAACCCATCTTCCCCAATCCTGTTTTCTTTAGGCACCTTCACATCATTGAACATAAGGGAATGGGTGTCAGATCCGCGGATCCCCAATTTATTTTCTTTTTTTCCCACAATAAATCCTTCATAGTCTCTTTCTACAATTAAGGCATTGATACCGCGGTGTCCTTTTTCAATATCAGTTTGGGCAATGACTATATAAACAGAAGCAGAGCTTCCGTTGGTGATCCAATTTTTGGTTCCATTTAAAATGTAATGATCGCCTTTATCTTCAGCAATGGTTTTTTGTGAAGTGGCATCAGATCCTGCCTCCGGCTCTGACAAACAAAAAGCCCCCAGTATTTCACCGGAAGCTAACCTTTTTAAATATTTTTGTTTTTGATCTTCCGAGCCATATTTCTCAAGCCCCCAGCAAACGAGGGAATTGTTTACTGACATCACAACCGATGCAGAGGCATCAATTTTAGAAATTTCCTCCATTGCGAGAACGTAAGACATCGTGTCCAGGCCGCCCCCATTGTATTTGGGGTCTACCATCATTCCCATAAAACCCAAATCACCCATTTTTTTGATTTGTTCTTTGGGGAATATCTGAAGTTCATCCCTATCAATCACTCCAGGAAGCAATTCAGACTTTGCAAATTCACGGGCAGCAGCTTGAACTGCTAATTGTTCCTCTGAGAATTGAAATAACATAAGGTAGCTGTTGATTTATATAAGTTAATACATTTTTAAGATTAATATTGTTCAACCTTAATGCAATATCAACTTAATCCCTGTTTCCCAAGAACATGGAAATAAAATACAGCAATGTCACCAATGAACCTAAAGCAGCTACAACATAAGTCATTGCAGCCCATTTCAAAGCATCTTTAGCCATTTCATGTTCTCCCGGATTAACAATATTCCTTTGTTGGATCCATGCCAATGCCCGCTTGCTTGCGTCAAACTCAACAGGTAATGTAATAAATGAGAAAAGAGTAAGCACAAGATAACATCCTATTATGATTATCAATGCGGGCTGAAAATTTCCACCCATTAGAAATGCCCCACCAAATATGCTTATCATCACAACAAAGTTTAATATTTTGGCACTAACATTTTGTACAGGCACCATTGCAGACCTCATTTCAAGAAAGCTATAGGCTGTGGCGTGCTGAATTGCGTGCCCACATTCATGGGCAGCCACTGCTGCGGCAGCTGCATTGCGGCCATGGTACACCTCAGGACTTAAATTTACAGTTTTATTAGCCGGGTTATAATGATCGGTTAATTTACCTTCTACAGATAAAACCTGCACGTCGGTAAGCCCATTGTCACGGAGCATAAGCTGTGCTATTTGAGCACCCGACAAATTGGAACCCAATGTTGTTTGTGAATATTTTTTAAATTTACTTTTAAGCCTTGAACTTACTGCAAAGCTTATTATCATGAAAATAATACCTATTACGATTAACATATTTCTATAATTTTATTAGATACAACAATATGACCTATTAATTTATTTTAACTTTTTGATCTTTTCTATAATACTTGAAGTTGAAAATCCTGGAACCAAATCAATGGTTAAAACTTTCCCACCATTGCCCATTACAAATTCTGCACCAACAATGTTTTTTACGCTATAATCATTTCCTTTAATCAATATATCTGGCTGTATTTCTTTGATGAGATGCAAGGGTGTATCTTCATCAAATACAACAACGGCGTCAACAAACATTAGGCAGGCTAATACTGCTTTCCTCGAGGCTTCTGTCACAATGGGACGGTCTGGCCCTTTCAGCCTTTGGACTGATGCGTCTGAATTAATTCCAACAATAAGTTTATCGCCCTTACGCCTAGCCTTTTCCAAATAATCAACATGCCCAAGATGGATTATATCAAAGCATCCATTTGTAAAAACAATTTTTTTAAGATCTTTTTTCCAATCCTGCACCTGCTGTTTCAGAACATCGAGCCGGTATATTTTATCATTTACTTCCATTTCTATCAAAAAAAATTTGATTCAAAAAAAATTTTTTAACTAGGGAAAATTGTAATAAAATGCCATTTTGCCTATCTTTTCTGCTGCACATTGGTTTCTTTTTTTACATCTTCTGCCAAAACGGCTCGTTTGTTAAAACTTATAATCAGTAAACATAATCCACCAACCAATAACACTGCTAAAGTCTGTGATGTATGCAGAACTGTTGCAAATAAAACACCATCTGTTTCCAAAATTCCATACAATACCAAAACACTACTTACAAGGGCATGATAAGTTCCTATTCCGCCCTGCACTGGGGCAGCCATGCCCAGCCCACCCATTACTAAAATCGTGAGTCCTGCCATATATCCTAAACCTGCGGTTTGTGGCAAAGAAAAAAATACCACATAGGCCATAAGGTAATACAAAACCCAAATCAAAAGGGTTGATGACCAAAATCCAAATTTATTATCAATAGTCCTGATGCTCATTAGCCCTGCACACATTTCTTTTATAAAATTATTGAGCTTATTATAGAACGATAAAGACTTGAGCTTCTTAAAAATTTTTTTGCCATAAATTGTAAGCACCAACAATATTGTGAAAAACAGCCCTCCCATTATATATATACCCATTAAATTTTCGCCTACACCGGATGCTTTTGATGAAAAAAAGCCCAGAAGATATTCCTTTAACAAGTTGTATTCGATGAGAAATGTGAACAAAAGAAGGCTCATCAATACAATAAAGTCTAAAAACCGTTCCGCCACAACAGTGCCGAGCGAAAGCGTAATAGGCACATTATCAGTTCTTTTTAAAATTGCGCATTTTGTGACCTCTCCCATCCTTGGCACCAGTAAATTGGCGAAATAACCAATCATTACTGCAAGAAATGTCCTGTAAACACTTAATGAGAATCCAAGAGGTTTTATTAGGATATTCCAACGGTATGCCCTGGCAATGTGGCTTATAATTGATAATGCTATAGATAAAATGATCCAGGAGTAATCCAGGTTTTTAAGGCGAGATACCATATCAGTCATTTCAATATCTTTAAACACATAAGCCATAAGGCCGATGGCAATAAGAAAAGAAATGGTGTAGGTTATAACTGGCTTAATATTCTTGTTTGCCAATTTCGTTATATTAGACGGTTATGGTCGTTTGGAAAAACTATGATCGGTTTATGTTTTTTAGCCTCTTCCCTTTCCATGGAAGCATATGAAATAATAATGATAATATCCCCAACCTGGGCCTTCCTTGCGGCAGGACCATTGAGACATACCATGCCACTGCCGCGTTCGCCTTTTATAACATAAGTTTCCAGTCGTTCTCCATTGTTGATATTAACAATCTGTACTTTTTCATTTTCAATAAGGTGGGCAGCATCTATCAAATCCTCATCAATGGTAATGCTACCAACATAATGCAATTCTGCCTGGGTTATTTTTACTCGGTGAATTTTTGATTTTAATATTTCTATATACATCGGTTTACGATTGCTCTTGTCTAAGTTAATGCAAATATATATTATCTATAAGCCTTATTTCACCCAAGTAACCTGCTATGAACAATGATACCTGCTGGTGTTCGTCAAGATTTACAACTTGATTTAAAGTATTGCTGTCCAAAATTTCAAAATATTCAAGTTTAATAACCTCGTTATCAGCAAGCATTCTTTTAATAATTTCTTTTGCACGTGGCACATTTTTATATTCCAATAAAAATGCCTGGGCCTTTTTTAAGGCTCCGTACAACCCAATGGCATCCTTCCTATCTTCAATGGATAGCCTTAAGTTGCGTGACGACATGGCCAATCCATCCGGCTCTCTAACAATAGGCATACAATATAGATTCACATCAAAAGAAAAATCTTTTACCAATTGTTTGATAATCAAGAATTGTTGCAAATCTTTTTGCCCAAAATAAGCATTGGTAGGCTGTATTATGTTCAGCAATTTAGCAACAATAAGCCCTACACCATTAAAATGGCCTTCCCTGAAATTACCTTCCATGATATTTTCAAGTCTGCCAAAATTCAGAAATAGTCCGGGTTTTTGTTGGTACATTACACCATCTGAAGGCACAAATAATATATCACATCCTTCATTTTTTAAGAATTCAATATCCTTATCCAATACCTTTGGATAATTTACCAGGTCAGATTCATTATTGAATTGTGTTGGATTTACATAAATACTGCAAACTGTAATATCACATTGAGCTTTGGAAGCTTTGATCAATGAAATATGGCCAAGGTGCAAAGCCCCCATTGTTGGGACAAATCCTATTGATTGTCTTTTACATTTTACTGTTAAAAGATGAGTTTTTATAGGATTAATATCCTCAAAAATCAGCATATATGGCTTATGAATGAAATAAATGGATGCAAAAATACGTTTTTCGGAACAATATAGCTTGAAAATCCATAAATTTTTTATATTTTTGTAGTCCCGTTAAGTGTCTAATTAAAACCACGAATATATGTCAAAACTTCGAGTACTTTATGTAGCCAGTGAGATTAATCCGTTTTTACAAACGTCAGAAGTTGCAGATTTTGTCAGAAAGCTGCCCCAGGCAATGCAGGAGCGCGGTATGGAAATCAGGATTTTGGTGCCCCGCTTTGGATTGATAAACGAAAGAAAAAACAGATTGCATGAAGTAGTTAGGTTGTCAGGTATTAATATTGCCGTGGGAGAGGAAGAAAAACCCCTTGTGATCAAGGTGGCTTCCATTCCTAATGCCAAGCTTCAAGTTTACTTTATCGACAATGAAGATTATTTCCACAGAAAATCCGTATTTTTTGATAAAGAAAATAACTTTCATGAAGACAATGACGAAAGGGCAATATTCTTCTGTAAAGGCGTTTTAGAAACAGTTAAAAAACTAGGATGGTCTCCTGATATCGTACATTGCAATGATTGGATGACAAGTTTGATTCCTATGTACTTAAAGACTACTTACAAAAACGACCCGATTTTTAAAGATACAAAATCGGTATTTTCTGTATATGACAGTGCTTTTACCCATAAATTCAATGGTGACTTCCTTGACAAGGTAAAGATGATCGATATTGAAGACAGCATGTTGAACAATTTAAGGTCTGCTGATTTTGAAGGCTTTATAAAAATAGGAATTGAATATGCCGATGCTGTTATTAAGGCCGAAGACGATTCAAGTGAAAGTTTGATTGCCCTTTTGGGAGCATGCGCTAACGAAAGGAAAATCGATTCTTTCGAAAAAAATGATAATTATTTAGACTCTTATTATAATCTGTACAATGAACTTGTGGGGTAAACAATGGTTGGGTATTATTGGTATAGTTCTGTTTCTTTTTTCATGTGAGGAAGAAACAGGACTTGGAGAACCATTGAATCCTAATGGCGACAATATTGGCGTTTTTTTTGCAGAGGTGCCCGTTTCAACTTCGGTTATTTTGGTTGATTCGGTCCCGACCAGTGGCAGGTTTTTTGTAGGCAAGTATCAAGATCCTGACTTTGGTTTAATCCATAGTCAGGCTTTTGCCGAGTTTGTTCCTGAGAATAAAGTCATTAAATTACCAGAAAATCTGGTTATTGATTCTATTGTTCTTTCCTTAAGGATCAACAGGTTCCATGGAGTGGATTTTGACGCTCCTTCAACAATTAATGCCCATATGCTGTCGGAGAAGATAGCTGGATTAAACCATTTTGCTTTTGAAAAAACAACCTACCATTCAGTTCCTGTCGGATCATCCACTTTCTCAAAAAACCCTACGGTTGACTCCTTAATTACAATTAAATTATCCCCGGATAATCTTTACTTGAACAATTGGCTTAGCAAAACTGGAAACAACAATCCTGACAGTACTTTTAAAAAAGAAATTAATGGGATTGCCCTGGTTCCCGGTGAGGATAATAAAGTTGTTTATGGATTTGATCTCTATCATAGAAATTCCAAAATATCCATGTATTATCACAATGCGGCTGATTCAGTTATTTTATTGAATTATGTTTTTGGGCTAAGGACGAGTTCTATATTTACCAGGTATGGGGAAAGCTATTCAAATATAACAACAGACCGCTCGCAGACAAAATTATCTGGAATTACATCTGGTACTGAATTTCAGCCTGATAACAATATAATTTATATACAGCCATTAACTGGGATAATTCCTAAAGTAAATATTGACAACATAAAAACGTTTATGGAGTCATCAGGCAATATCATTATCAACCGAGCTGATTTGGTAATTGGTTCAGTACAGCCCTTTAGTAAATTTTTAGAGCCTCCAAGCTCTTTAAGTCTTTATTTTACTGATGATTCAAACAAAGTCAATTTTGTTTATTCATCCCAAACCAAACAATATGTCCCTTTCTCCGTAACTTTACCTGGAGTAGATCCTTCAAAAGCATTTGAAGCAAGTATTTCTAATGAATCTTACAGGATACCAATAACTGAATTACTGGAAGCTTACTATTTAGATAAAATAGCTTACAATCAATTTTTGGTACATCCAATTGCAATTAACGCTCCTCCGACGTTACAACAGGCTAAAATCCCTGCTGATAACCTAAAATTGAAGATTTATTACACCAAGCTTAAATAGCTGTTAATTTTTAGTATTTTTCCGCAAATTTTTAAACCAAAGAGATCCTATGTGCGGTATAGTAGCATATGTAGGGCACCGTCAAGCGTGTCCAGTTATATTGAAAGGCCTTAAAAGGTTGGAATATCGTGGTTATGACAGTGCTGGAATAGCAATCATGAACAATGGCCTCCATGTATATAAGAAAAAAGGTAGGGTCATAGACTTAGAAGAAGAACTTAAAGGTAAAAACGTAACCAGTAATATTGGTATAGGACATACCCGTTGGGCAACACATGGTGAGCCAAACGATTGCAATGCACACCCACATTATTCATCAAATAAAGATCTGGCAATAATTCATAATGGGATCATTGAAAACTACAGCTCTTTAAAACAAGACCTTATTAATAAAGGCCATGTGTTCCTAAGCGAAACCGATTCCGAAGTTTTTATTCATTTTATTGAAGATATCAAAAAAAACAATGACTGCGACCTTGAGCAAGCTGTAAGGCTGGCCTTGAACAAAGTTGTTGGGGCTTATGCCATTGTAATCATGTCTAAAGACGACCCCAACATGCTCATAGCAGCAAGGAAGGGCAGCCCGCTGGTAATAGGCTTGGGAAAAGATGAATATTTTCTTGCGTCAGATGCTACACCAATTATCGAATATACAAATGAAGTGGTCTATGTAAATGATTATGAAATTGCTGTAATAAAAGATAATACTTTAAAAATTAAAAATATACAGGATGTCCCTATGACTCCTTATATCCAAACACTAGACCTTGAACTTGAGGCTATTGAAAAAGGCGGATATGAACATTTCATGCTTAAAGAAATATTTGAACAGCCTAAATCTATTAATGATTGTTTTAGAGGAAGGCTAAATGCTTCTAAAGCGAGCCTTGTTCTTGGTGGGATCAGAGAGTATGCAAATAAGTTAGTAAATACAGATAGGATTGTAATTGTTGCTTGTGGTACTTCCTGGCATGCAGGCTTGGTTGCAGAGTACTTATTTGAAGAATTTTGCAGGATAAATGTAGAAGTAGAATATGCTTCTGAATTCAGGTACAGAAACCCTGTGATAAACGAAGGTGACGTTGTGATAGCCATCTCACAATCTGGTGAAACAGCAGATACACTTGCTGCTATTGAATTGGCAAAATCAAAAGGAGCCATTATTTTTGGTGTTTGCAATGTTGTAGGATCTTCAATAGCAAGGGCGTCCCATGAAGGAGCTTATACCCATGCAGGCCCGGAAATTGGAGTGGCAAGTACGAAAGCATTTACAGCACAGCTAACAGTGCTTACCATGATAGCTTTAATAGTGGCCCGGAAAAGAGGCACTATTACAGAAACAAAATATAGGGAGGTGCTTATTGAACTTGAAAACATACCCAATAAAGTTGAGGAAGCACTCAAATTAAACGACCAAATAAAATATATTTCTGAATTATTTAAGGATAAAAGGAATTTTCTCTATTTGGGTAGGGGATATAATTTCCCTGTGGCTCTTGAGGGCGCCTTAAAATTGAAAGAGATATCCTACATCCATGCGGAAGGATATCCAGCTGCTGAAATGAAGCATGGCCCAATTGCCCTCATAGATGAAGAAATGCCAGTTGTATTCATTGCAACAAAAGACAGCTCTTATGAGAAAATTGTTTCTAATATCCAGGAGGTAAGGGCAAGAAAAGGTGTTGTTATAGCTGTGGTTACTAAAGGCGATACACTTATTCCAAGCATGGCCCAATATGTAATTGAAGTACCTGCCACTATTGAGCATCTTATGCCTATGGTTTCTGTAATCCCTTTGCAGCTTCTATCCTACCATATAGCAGTTATGAGGGGATGTAATGTAGATCAGCCACGTAACCTTGCAAAATCAGTAACAGTAGAATAAACTTTAACGTTATTAAAGAGCTAACAAAGGCGGCTAATGCTTATTGTTAGCTCTTTTATTTTTATACCTGTCACGTCCTAAAGGATGGTTTATAAAATAATGCTGTTGACACAATGAATATGATGTATATTTGAATCAAATATCAAATTCGGGAAAGTCAGACAAAACTAAATCTATGGAGAAGAACGATTATTATTCACTTAGTCTTCCAAAATCAGATAAACCCCGCATTGTTATTGTTGGTGGCGGCTTTGCAGGGATAGAAATGGCAAAAGAATTAAAAAACCATAATGCTCAACTAGTACTACTCGACAGGCACAATTACCACACATTTATACCTTTATTGTACCAGGTAGCGACTGCTGGCCTTGAGCCTGATTCTATAGCAGAACCATTGCGCAAGGTTATTGAAGACCATAAAGACTTCTATTTTAGGCTTGCCAAAGTCAATACAATTGTACCGGAGAAAAACCTGGTATTGACAGACATTGGGGATCTTGAGTATGATTATCTAATACTTGCCACAGGTTCAAAAACAAATTATTTTGGAAATGAAAACATGTACAAAAAGGCATTTCCATTAAAAAGGATCACCCAGGCCCTTGACCTGAGAAGCCATATGCTTCAAAATTTTGAAAAAGCAGTCTTATCCAACGATGAAGAAGAAATACAAAAGTTGATGAACATCGTAATTGTTGGGGGAGGCGCCACCGGAGTAGAAATGGCAGGTGCCTTTGGCGAATTGAAGAACGACGTTCTCCCTAAAGATTACCCTGAGCTGGACTTTAACAAGATGAACATATTCCTGGTTGAGGGATTGCCCCAACTTTTGACAGGCATGTCAGCACATGCAAGTAAAAAGGCTTTAAAATTCCTGAAAGAATTTGGCGTAAAAGTAAATCTTAACTGTAAAGTAAAATCATTTGATGGCGAATTGGTAACTTTTGTTGATGGCAGCCAGATCAAGACGGGTACCTTCATATGGGCTGCTGGAGTACAAGGAAATGTTATAGAAGGCCTCAGGGAAAGTTCTTTGGAAAGAAGCAGGGTCTTGGTTGATAGTTACAACAGGGTACTGGGCTACGATAATATTTTTGCAATGGGGGACCTTGCCTCCATGAAGAGCGAAAAATATCCAAATGGCCACCCTATGTTAGCTCCAGTAGCAGTACAGCAAGGGAAGCTACTAGCCAAAAATTTAATCAGTATTCTGGAAAATAAAGAACTGGTACCTTTCAAATATTTTGACAAAGGATTGATGGCGACAATTGGAAGGAAAAAAGCAGTGGTTGACCTGCCAGGTGGAATAAAATTTAGTGGTTTTATAGCATGGGTAGTCTGGATGTTTGTACATATCTTATACCTTGTGGGTTTCAGGAATAAATTGGTAGTCTTTAGCAATTGGGTATGGAATTACTTTACCTACGACAGGGGAATAAGATTGATCATCAGGCCGTTTGATCTAGAGAAAAAGACCGTAGAGGTAGACTAACATGAAAGATAAAGGATATTACCTTGCAGGTGTTTTATTTTTACTGTTAGCACTTTATCGATTATTTTATGGCTCCTATTTAGATTCAATCATGTATTTTGCACTTGGCATTGGATTTAGCATCACCGGAATTATAAAAAACCAATTATATCTTCAGCATCATAAAGTTTTGGGAATTGTATCATGGATAATGATATTTGTTGCCCTTTTTATTTTCCTTTTTTTATTGCGAACTGGTGCTCATTGATATGCAATCCATTTACAAACATTTCCCGCCCTTTATAAAAGATTAAGTTTTTTTGAAAATAATATTGTTAACTTTAATTTGTTCCATTCAATTATCCACAAGGAGAAGCACAAAATGATTGTTAATTTTATATCATGAGCAAGCATAGACTTTATTGGATTTGTCAGATCCTGGGATGGTTCCTCTATTCTTTCATTAATTTCTTGTTCTTTTTACTTGGTGATGGAAAGGTAGAAACAATGCAGGCAATCAGCCTTTTAATGGTGACAGGTTTTTTTATTTTGTCGACTCATACTTTTAGGTTTCTCGTTATAAAATTAGGATGGTTAAAATTGTATATCTCCAGCCTGATACCCCGTGTAATGGTAGCCATTACTGTTTTGGGCATATTAAATTATATTTTCCAATGGCTTATATCCTATCTGTTAGGGACATTGGCAAGCACTTCTTATCTCAGCCCATTTTTTATCCTTGTGAATGTGTTTGCAATGATGGTGCTTTATTTCTTATGGTCTTTGATCTACTTCATGTACCATTATGTTGAGAGCTATAATACTTCATTAAAATATGATGCTGCAATAAATGAAATAAAACTAAACAGGTTAAAATCTCAATTAAACCCACATTTTATATTTAATGCGCTTAATAGTATTAGAGCCTTGGTAAACGAAAACCCAGATAAAGCAAAAGTTGCCATAACGCAACTGTCAAATATTTTGCGGAATTCTTTGGTCATGGACAACCAGAAGGTTATAAAATTGAACGATGAACTTAAAACCGTCAAAGATTACCTGGACTTGGAAGTTATGCGGTTTGAAGAACGCCTGCACACGGAATGGGACATACAAGCAGAATCCCTTAATTGCCTGGTGCCTCCATTGATGGTACAAACTATTGTTGAAAATGGAATCAAACATGGCATTTCTAATTTAATCCATGGCGGGACCATCAGGATATCTACAGAGATGGCTGATTCTATCCTGAAGATTAAGATCAGAAACAGTGGCCAATATTTAAATGGTGCAGTAAAAGAGAACTTTGGCTATGGAATTGCCAATACTAAGGAGCGATTGAACCTTATATATGGAAATAAAGCCTCATTTTCAATAATCAATGAAAATGAACAGCATGTTTTGACAGAAATACTAATCCCTATATATTAAACTAAAATTTCATTGATATGACTGCCTTGATAATTGATGATGAACGACTTGCCAGAAAAGAATTAATCTCTCTTCTAGCCGAATATGATGAAATTGAGATTATTGGAGAAGCTGTAAACGTTGATGATGCATACGAAAAAATAAATCAATTAAAGCCTGATTTGATTTTCCTGGATATACAGATGCCAGGGAAAACGGGTTTTGACCTGCTGGTGATGCTTGAGACAGTACCAAAAGTGATTTTTACTACTGCTTATGATGAATATGCACTAAAAGCATTTGAAGTAAATGCTTTGGATTATCTTTTAAAACCTATCCATCTTGACCGTTTAAAAGATTGCATAAAAAAAATAGGGAAAGAAGAAAAAACAGCTGAACCCGATCCTGTTTTGTCAAGGTCAAAAAAGCTTGGGAGCAATGACCAGGTTTTTGTAAAAGATGGCGATAAATGCTGGTTTGTAAGGCTATCAGAAATAAGGTTGTTTGAATCTGAAGGAAACTATATTAAAGTTTATTTTGAAAATTACAAGCCCATGATCCATAAATC
>JALZND010000350.1 GCA_030857845.1 Bacteroidota bacterium
CTATTCTTTTTAGGCAAGGCCACCGCATTGTAACCTTGCTCAGACGTCAGTTTGAATACCAAAACCTAAACTTCATTAAAACTACTTTAGCAACAAATGACTAAGGTCCCCAGCCCTAAACCACCTGTACCCATAAGCATCCAATGATATATGATGCATCCCTTTATCGGCGGCTTCATTTATATCAATTTTCATCAGGTCAACTAATTTAGTTTCTTTGTCCAGTTTGAGATCAATTGATATCTCATGGGCTTTTTCGTCAAAATTGTGCAATATTATCAGGGAACTTCCATTCCAACAAAAATGCATTGCTAAAACTTTCGGATTTTTTATTTTCAAAACTTGCCAGTCGCCCCACCCAATTTCAGAACATTCCTGACGCAGGCGGATCAATGATGTCATCCAGTTCAGCATGGAATCGGGGTTTCTTCTTTTAACCTCCACATTGACGTGTTTATAAGAATAAGGGCCTTCTTCAATTACAGGATGGATCAATTTATCTGCTTCAGAAAACCCAGCCTGTGGCCCATCTGTCCAATGCATTGGAGTACGGACAGCATCCCTTTCTTTTAGCTCAAGGTTATCGCCCATATTTATTTCATCACCATACCGAATTACCGGTGTGCCAGGCAGGGAAAACATAAGGCTGTATGCGAGCTCAAGGTGTTGCCTGTTGCCCAACATGGTAGCCAGCCTTCTACGGATACCCCTGTCATACAATCTCATATTCTCTTCGGGCGCAAATCTTTCAAAGACTTTTTGTAGCTGCTCCTCATCCAGCCTTCCCAGGTCCAGCTCATCATGGTTCCGTAAGAAATGCGCCCATTGAGATGTAGGGAAATTAATACGGGTTGATTCCAAAGCCTTGGCAAGAGGTTCTACATCTGCAGAGGCCAAGGCATAAAAAACATATTGGTTGACAAAGAAGTTGAACATCATGTGTATGCCATTACCTCTCTCCCCAAAATATTTATGATTTTCTTCCGGCGAAACATTTGCTTCCCCTAAAAGTATGGCATCCCCTTTTCTCCACTGCAGGAAGCTGCGCATCTCATGTAGGTATTCAAATTTAGTCTCTCCTTCCGTTTCTCCTGGTTTTTTTGACTCTAAAACAAAAGGAACTGCATCTACCCTAAAACCTGCCACACCCAGTTCAAGCCAGAATCCCATGATACGCCGTACCTCTGCCCTAACTTCGGGATTGTCCATGTTAAGGTCGGGCTGAAAATCGTAAAACCTATGATGGTAATATGATTTTGTCTTCTTCTCAAAAGTCCAGGTAGTTTTCTGTACTCCCGGAAAAACCATTCCCTCGTCCCAATCTGAAGGCTTTTCATCAGACCAAAGATACCAATCCCGGTGTTTGGAATCTTTGCTGCTGCATGCATCAATAAACCAGGGGTGCTTGTTGGAGGTATGATTAACTACCAAATCTATGATAACTTTAATGCCCCTTTTTTTTGCCTGGTGCATGAACTCAACAAAATTACCACTTGAACCATGACGTTGATCCACCCCATAGTAATCGCTTATATCATATCCATTATCTTTGTTAGGGGTAGGTTGAAAAGGGGCAAGCCAAACCGTGTCTATTCCCATGGCATGCAGGTAATCAAGCCGCCTTGTCAATCCTTCAAAATCACCGATGCCATCTCCATTGAGGTCCATAAATGTTTCAAGGTCAAGGCTGTAAATGACCGCATTTTTATACCAAAGATCGTCTATCATTTGAGGGGTTTAATTAAATAAAAAAATAAAAAATTTCAAAAAAATTAATCCACATTCATATTAATAACAAGATAGTACAGCTAAAATGTTTTATTATACTAATTTAATGATCCTCATATAATCCAACATTGCCTCGTTTATCTCACTATTCATGTTTTCGTTCCGGGCGTCTAGACTTAATTCAAGTGTATGAGGACCTTCTTCAAGGTGCACTAATAAAGCGTTTGAAAATCCCCAATTTGACCATTCATTTGCACCCCTTTGTGGCATTACTACAGTACCAAGAATTTCATTACCTTTTTTCAGGGTCCTGATTGCACATTTGTTATCAGTATTTACAGGGCCATTGCCATTTGAATACCTGATATCTATGGCGTATTTGGCCGTTTCTTCAATCTCAATCTTAATTTTTAACGAGGGATTTATAAACTTGCTTGTTTCAATAAAACCAGCTCCTGAAAACCCCTGATAAGGATGTGTAGCATTTGAAATTTGATGTTCAAATTCATATATATGTTCCGCGTTTTGGAGGTCTACAGCTAAAGGTTCACTGGCATAAGATTCTATTCCCTCCGGGCCTATTGCTATCACCTGGTATTCAGCATAGCCTTTTATGGATATGTCATATTCGCATTTATTTGTTTCCCCTACAAAATCCCCATTTTTAAATATTTTGTAGTTTTCTGCTTCATCGATAGGGTCCCATTGTAATTTTTTATCAGAAAATTTAACTTCAGGAGTGTCAGGTGAGAAATAATTTTTAGATTTATTAATTGTATGATTATCAGCATGCAATCCATCAAGTATTATTTTTATTTCATGCAGACCTACCATTTCGGTTCCTAACTCAGCTTTTTTATTTAGTTTGCCATCAATCCGAAATTCCTTTATCTTACTTCCTGAACCAACCAATTCTATATTTAAAGTTGCTTTTCGAAATTTGAAATTTAAGAGCTTATGGGTTCCTTTTAATGGTTCGGGAACTAAAGGATTAAAAATCAATTTATCATAGGCCAGTTCTATTCCAAAAACAACTTTATAAAAAACACCTAAAGTACCCGCTACACTCCACAATTGCCTGTCAGAATTGAATTGCGTGCCATCATCATTGCCAGTACCCGCAACAAAATTTTCTTTATTGGAAAGAAAAAGTGCTGCTGCACGGTACAAAGCACTTAAACTATCCATAACAGCAGTTTCATTTTTAACTTTTCCCGCCGCTATTGTCCAGAAAGCTTGTACAAAAGGCCATATTCCATTATTATGGTAGGAAGGAACATTAGGGATCTGTGGAAAAATACTGGGTATGCCATAATCAAGAACTGGCGTATGCTCCATTATCACCTTTTGCCGTTTTGGATCTGCAATATCGTACAGTACACATAATGCTTCTCCTAATGCTTCTGCCCTAGGGGACAAAATTTTATATTTCCTGCCGTAAAGATATTGTCCATAATATCCCTTGTCATCTATCCAAAGTTTATCATTAATGCTCACTTTTAACTTTTTTGCCTGTTCGTAATATTTTTCTGAGGATTTTTTTCCATACAACAGATTGGACATATTATACAGAGTCATTAGAGCCTGATAATGTACTGCATTCGTTCCTAATGATTCTGATTCAAAAATATCTACTGGTTGCATCCAACGTGGGTAAGACTGTTCGCGCCAGTCCAGGAAAGATGATTCGCCTTTATAAAGGCCCGAGGCAGGGTTATATGCATTTACCAAATCGTCTTCAATAGAGTTTTTGAGGATTTCATAGGCTTCTTTTAGCCATTCCTTATCGCCTGTAACCAAAAATATTTCCCATGCTGCTATTCCCCAAACCACCCTGTCTGTAGAAACAGGATATGCCCCACCTGTACCAGTATCTTGTACAATCCTCATGTTTTGCACTTTTCTTAATAAGCTGAGGCGGCAAATTTCGGGATGCAACATTGCCAGTGAAAGTATGGCACTATAGCTGATGTCCCTGGTCCAAACCCCAACCCATTCTGCACCCGTTCGAAAGGTTTTATCGGGCTCTACATTCTCCTCCATCTCTTCCAACGACATATTATACAAAGCTTCCAAAAGGGTAAATTCAGAATGATATTGCGGGTGTTCACTTATATCTTTGGATAGCTTCCAGGTTAGAGGAGGTTTTGCTTCTTCACCTTGTTGCTGATACTTGGTTTTATAATTAGAAATTATTTCTTCCCTAGTAAAGGCTTTAGCAAAAAATTCATCTTGAATAACTTGATCTTTGAAAATTGAAAAAGGACCTGCATTCCAAATCATACAAATGGATTAATAGATTTTTATTATCATCAAAAGTTTAATATTAGTCTTTTTTTGAGGATAACCCCAGATTTTAATAAACAAAGTAAGGGCTTACCCATATTTTATCTGGCAATTGGCACAGAAAAAAGTCCTTCTATTGGTTTTGCCTAGATATTGCTTTATTAATGGAAGATCACATCTTTTACAAATTCGCTTTGTGTGAGCAAGCCAGTTCTTTTTTAATTCATATGCTTCTTTCCAAGTCTTAAAATCAAAAGAATAGTTTCTTGCC
>JALZND010000351.1 GCA_030857845.1 Bacteroidota bacterium
CCCTTACACAGCAAACTACTTCATGTCCTTGTGCAATAAGTTCGGGAAGAAGTCTTTTTCCAATATAACCTGTTGCACCAGTCAATAATATTTTCATAAATTTTATTATGAATTACGAATTACGAATCTTGAATTACGAATCATAAATTGTGAATTATTAATTAGCAGCTTTCATGGTAAGTTTTGGGCAAGCATATTCATCTTAAAGGTTTCCTGATAATATCTACTATTAAGTTAAGGGAAATAAAAAAGTTCGGGATTTCCCGAACTTTTTTATTTTTCTTTCACTCAAATTAAACTATGTTATTTTCTTTTAGACCTATAGAAGTTTTTATCATCAAAATGTTTGTTCTCATAAAAATTTTCATTTTGATGTAACGCTGTATTGTATTCTGGCGAGAGGGAGGTCAGCAAGGTTTGTTCATAATCCCGGGTAACTTCTTGTCCATTATAGGCAGGTATTTTCCTGGCTATTTGTGAGTCCAATGTAGGTATTAGTACATAGTCATGGTCATCATCAATTTTTGCCACCCCGATAGGAATTAACAAATGCCTTTCTTTATCATCATCCAGGAGTTTATCATCCAGGTCAATATCAAGATAGCGAACTTTCATAGATTCTGTATCAACGATCAATTCATCAACTTTTCCTATGATTTCACCATTGGTTCCCTTAACTTTCCAGCCTCTTACATCCAGATCATCATCTGCGACGGTAAAGTCTTCCATTTCATTTAGCCTTTGAAGAACTGCGGCATGTTCATTCTTAAACGATTCTGAAAAACTCCTTTCTTTATGCTCCCTTTCTTTCCTTAGCTGGGCTTGTCTTTCCTCGTGAAGCTTATCCTGCTCTTTGGTGCTATTTTTCAAGCTTTTTACATTTTCCCTATATCGATTATCTTGATCAATTTTTTCCAATTGTATTCGGTATAGCTCATCCTGCCTCATCTTTTCCTGGCGCACCTGTTGTATCCGGTCATCAAGTAACTCCATTTGTATATTCTGTTCTTGTCTTACTTTTCCAAATACTCCTTGCTGGATTTCATCTTTAGAATTCATTTCCTGACGCAAACGGGCAATTTTTTCTTCATAAAGCTTGTCCTGACGGATTTTTTCATTTTCTACTTCCCGTAATTTTTCCTCTATAAGATTGTTTTGAGAATCCCTTTGTTGCAAGACTTCCCCTCTCATATGGTAAATTTCTTCTTTATAAGAAGAATCTTTCTTTAATCCGCCTATGCGTTCGTCATAAGTTCGTTCTATTTCTGCCCTTTCCTGCAGGCGATTTATTTTTTGTTCAATGATCTGAACTTTTTCGACTTTCTCCTGGGACAGCCTGTTATCTTTTTGCTCAAGCTCCAAATTCATTTTATCTTCTTTTTGGCGAACCTGGTCCAAACGATCTACATAAACAGTTTCTATTTGTTTTTTCTCTTTTTCCAACTGTGCCACCCTGTCTTCAAATAGTTTTTCCTGCAAAGCTCTTTCTTCCCCAAGTTTTTGGATATTTGTGTTCAACAAATCATCCTTATACTGGTCTTTATTTCTTATTTCATCAATTTTTTTCTCATAAACCTGATAATGCTCGTCTCTTTCAAGCTTAAGCCTGTTCAATTCTTTTTCATACCTATTATCAAGCTCCTGCTTTTCTTTTTGCAAATTATCAGGGTTAATGTTGGAATTTTCCCCATGGATAAAAGTGCTGTTAAGGTTGCTAAATTTTGAATTTTCAAAATCCCTGTTCCTGTTTTCTTCATTGTAATTATTGCCATCATTGTCGGGAATGACTTTGGCTTTATATTTATTTTCCATAGTTTTTGAATTTTAGGTTAATGATAAAAATGATTTGGGCCAAAAGGTCAATTTGTCTGGAAATCAGCCTTTATAAAAAATAACTTTATAAAAGGTCTTAAAGGCAAATCCCCCAAAAAAAAATATATCATCAATTATTTTTATGTATAAACAATCTTAAAAAGTAAAATTAATGATATAAAAATATTGAACTGGCTTACCCCAAAAGTATATCTATATAACCTCCAGAATTCATAATTGTTTAATAATATTTATCCATCCTTCACTTGAGAAATCATGTTTTTAGTTTAGTACCTATAGGATTTTGGGAAAGAAAATCTAAGTAATTCCTTAACTTCTATTTCTCGAAAAATCCACATTCATTAAGAGATTTTCCTGTTTTAAAAATACCTTGACTAAAATTTACATTAGAACAAAAAAATAATTAATTTGCAATAAGCAGGTTATTATACTATTGGTCATATATTTTTGCTTTGCCTTCTCACATAAGGTAAGTTTTTATCAGTTAGTTTTTTTATATTTTATATCTGTATTGATCAAAAGAAATTTTTAAGTCCTATTTTATACCAATTATGGAATTAGATACCCCTCAAAAACAAAAGGAACAGGAAGATATACTGGATCCACGGGAATTATTACGGGTGTTAATGGAGGTGAAGAATGGTAATTTTTCTGTCAGGATGCCAATAGATCAATATGGTCTCAACGGAAAAATTTGCGATACGCTAAATGATATTATTGATCTGAACGAGCGGATGGTGGAGGAAGTCAAGACTGCCGGTAATATAATTGGAAAAGAAGGCAAATTAAACCGAAGGCTTGAACTGCCTGACGCTAAAGGATGCTGGATGGAAGAGGTGAAATGCATCAATAATTTAATTTCCGACTTAATTAGGCCTACAGACCAGGTTGCACAGGTCATCCGCTCTGTAGCAAAAGGCGATTTATCTGTAAATATGAACCTGGAATATGACGGCCAACAATTTAAAGGTGAATTCATAAAAATAGCCAATGAGGTAAACGATATGTTGAAACAGCTAAAGCTGTTTTCGAAAGAGGTTACAAGGGTGGCTCGTGAAGTAGGTTTTGAAGGTAAATTAGGTGGCCAGGCAAAGGTAAAAGGTGTTGCAGGTGTTTGGAAAGACCTTACGGATTCTGTTAATCAAATGGGAAGCAACCTTACTGCCCAGGTAAGGAATGTTGCTGATGTGACAACGGCAATCGCCAAAGGTGACCTCTCTAAAAAAATTACAGTTGAAGCAAAAGGAGAGCTTTTAGAACTGAAACAAACCATCAATACCATGGTGGACCAGCTGAACTCATTTTCTTCAGAGGTTACCAGGGTGGCAAGGGAGGTAGGTTCTGAAGGAAAACTTGGTGGGCAGGCAATGGTAAAAGGTGTTGGTGGGGTATGGAAAGACCTTACAGATTCTGTAAACCAAATGGGAAGTAACCTTACCACGCAGGTGAGGAATATAGCCGAAGTAACCACAGCCGTTGCAAAAGGTGACCTTTCTCGTAAGATTACCGCCGATGTAAAAGGTGAGATGCTGGAGCTTAAAAATACCATTAATACCATGGTGGACCAGCTAAACTCTTTTGGTTCTGAGGTAACAAGGGTTGCCCGGGAGGTAGGCTCTGAAGGCCAGCTTGGTGGGCAAGCTAATGTGCCTGGTGTAGGTGGAACCTGGAAAGACCTTACAGATTCGGTAAACAAGATGGCTGGCAACCTCACATCGCAGGTAAGGAACATTGCAGAGGTTACCACTGCGGTGGCGAAAGGTGACCTTTCAAGGAAAATAACTGTTGATGCAAAAGGAGAAATGCTTGAACTAAAAAATACCATCAATACCATGGTGGACCAATTGAATTCATTTGGTTCTGAGGTGACAAGGGTAGCAAGTGAGGTTGGTCTAGAAGGTAAGCTGGGAGGGCAGGCAACTGTAAAAGGTGTAGATGGGGTATGGAAAGACCTTACTGATTCTGTAAACCAGATGGCATCCAACCTTACAGACCAGGTAAGGAATATAGCAGGGGTAACTACGGCGGTGGCAAATGGAGACCTTTCGCAAAAAATTACTGTGGATGTAAAAGGCGAAATGCTTGAACTAAAAATACAATAAACACCATGGTGGACCAGCTGAACTCCTTTGGGTCGGAGGTGACAAGGGTAGCTTTGGAGGTAGGTACAGAAGGAAAACTGGGAGGGCAAGCCAAGGTAAAAGGTGTTGGTGGTACATGGAAAGATTTGACAGATTCGGTAAACCAAATGGGAAGTAACCTTACCGCTCAGGTAAGGAACATAGCAGAAGTAACAACAGCAATAGCAAAAGGTGACTTGTCAAAAAAAATCACCGTAGATGCCAAAGGCGAGCTATTGGAATTGAAAGATACCATCAATACCATGGTTGACCAGTTGAACTCCTTTGGTTCTGAGGTTACAAGGGTGGCACGTGAG
>JALZND010000057.1:0-1312 GCA_030857845.1 Bacteroidota bacterium
GCCCGTGATAACGGGCAATGTAAAAAATTACAGCCACAACCACAGAGTGGTTGAACAATACATTATACATATATTTTTCCTCGAATTGAATAGTATTCTTCCAATTCGAACTCAGGTTTATAATTTAAAGGAGATGGAAGGGTAATTATTATGCACCATATACCAACTAAAAAAAATTAAGCCTAAATTTAGATGGGCTAAATTTAGGCTTTAACAAAAAAATAAAGAACCAGAAATAATCAAAGTTTTAAAACTTATTGCCATTTTCCTTACTTTCCTGCCAAAGTTTGGCTTCGTCTAGAAATTCCTTCATTTTATACACATGGTTATAAATATCTTCTTTTTTACTTCTTCGGTGAATGTCTATTACATTTGATGCTACATAACATTCTAAAAGCAAATCTAATGTTTCTTTAATTTTTAAAGGATCATGAAAAGTAATCAAATCTTCTACAATCCCTTCAGCTGTCATTGGTGCAGGTTCTATATTTTTCATATTGTTAAGTTTTAAAATAATAAAATAAAGACGTTAATTTAAAGGTAAGGTTTTGGTTTTACCTTCTTGTACTACATTTAAAATTGCCTACTTTCAAGGCCTCTTTATAGGTAATATTTTATATACTTTTTAAAGCCTAAAGGTATCCTATAAAGCTGTTATTTTATTATATTTATTTTATATCCAAAGAAAATGTCAATCAAGGGGTGGGTTATTGATGTAATAAATGCCCCAATTTTTGGAGGAAAATTATTGGGAAGGATTTTTGACGACTAATCCCTGCATGGAGTAAACAAGGAGTTGATCAGTTTTTATTTATGAATGAGTCGAAAAAATGCTTATTCCCATTTTGCTTTTTTAATTTTTAGGTAGATCTATGGGGTTTAAAACAAATAGGTACTTCTTGGCCTATAACAAATGAATCTTGATTTGTGAGTTGGATGCCCGTAATGATGCCTAGATTTTTTAGGTTTAGATATATTAGCTGATAAAATCCATGAAATTCAATTTTGTCTATAATAGCTAAATAAACTTGGTCCTGTTCATCTGGGAACAACTTGACCTGGTCGGGCCTGACAAGAAATTTGTTTTTTATTCTGTGTAGATTGGCGCTGGAATGGAAATTCTCTACAGATAACCAGTTACAATAACCGGTGAGTATAGCCGTATTAAATTTCCTGGGCTGATAATATATACTTTTGCTACTTCCTTTTTCAATTATCTTCCCAGTGTCTAAAATCAGTGTTTCATCAGCAAACCCTAAAGCGTCATGTGGGTCATGGGTTACGTAAAGCAAGATAATCTTTAATTTATGGA
>JALZND010000057.1:1322-12814 GCA_030857845.1 Bacteroidota bacterium
CCTTGGGGCTTTTGGCCAATGCCGCGGCTATAGCCACACGTTGTTGTTCACCACCAGAAAGATTTTTCAGCTGTTTATCAAGGTTTGCATCTAACCCCAATAATTTGCTAAGCATTAGGATCTTGTCATTTTGGGTTTTATTTGGATGAGATTGAAGTACATATTGTAAGTTTGCCCTAACAGTGTGCAGCGGGAAAAGGCTATTGTCTTGTTTTACCAAAGATATTTCAGGGTGCCCCGGTACCAATCTTTCCTGTGGGCCTTCCACCTTCCTTTCATTTAATAATACTGTTCCATTTTCTGGCTGTAACAGCCCGGAAAGAATATTTAACAATGTTGTTTTTCCGGAGCCATTGGCTCCTAAAATAGCATAAATTTTGCCTATGTTCATTTTAAAGCTCAGGTTCTTAAGTACCGGTTTCTTGTTATATGAATAGGATAAGTTTTTTGCCTTTAAGGTCATCTTGTACTTGGCTATATTATCTACTAAGGTATAAAGCTGAGGAATAGGATCATCATCCTTTTGTGTATAATATAATTTTATTGAAAAATATAGGAGGGAGGGCTAAAGGAAAAACCATCATTATTTAAATAAAATCCTGTTAAATATGATAAAACCCTATACGCAGGATATATTTTTCTTCTCAAGTATTTTGAAGAATATGATTTCAAACGCTAATGCAAGGTTTATCTGGTGTTTTTGGGAAAGCTATCTTCTTTAAGGCCGTTGTCGATTTTAGTTTTTAATGCGCCCCTTAATAAAATTGCACCACCAATTATGGCTAGTGTATAGTCCAACCAACTTTTTTCTTCTTTATTTGTAAAAGATTTTGCTGCGGCATAAGTAATTATAGCGCCTCCCACTGTGGAAAAAACCTTTTCCAATTTTGCAGCTTTGATAAATCCCAGTTCATTTTCAGGAGCTATGGGTATATTTTTTTCTTGAACTTTTTCTAAAAATATTCTGTCTGAAACTATCATGAAATTTTAACAAGATTATATAAAACGAAGTTCATAAATTCTCATCCTGATTTTAAGTTAAATATTTTTAAGATCCGCTATTGAACCATCTTTTAGATTTTAAATCTATTTTAGCTTTTTCAAGATGTTGGAACCTGTTTGTATTAGGTCCTGGTTTTGCTTTAGGGTCCACGTCAATATACATAGCTTTACCTTCATTTTTTTTTGCTGCTGCTTGCAGCTGGCCATTCCGGAAGTCCTTTCCCATTAGGGTTGCCTGGTTTTGCCATCGCCAGCTGCTGGATAAAAGGTTGCAGCATTTCATGAAGATGAAGTTGGAACAATGCTTCATTTACTTTAGGGCTTCGGATAAGAAATAATTTGCTTCACGATGAATCCTCTCCTTGGCTCAGGGAGAATCCCATAAAATATAGATGCCTTATTAAGTTTACACTGTTGAGCTTCCTTAACAAGTTGTTTATGTTTATTATTGCTTAAAGCAAATAAATATCATAGAAAAAACATCTAATATTTTTCAGCAAAATAGATTTTTCGGTTTAATTCCGGACAAACCTGTAGAATAAGTGTTTGAACATACTCTTTAGAACAAAATAAAGTTTTAATGCTTCTTGGTGCTACTCAACTTTCACTACTGCTTTTTTAAGCCATCAACGACTTTGAAACTTCCTTCTTTACCATATTCTACCATTACTAAACTTCCTCTGTAACCTTCTCCTTCAGTAAATTCATTTTGGCCCACAAGAAAATTTCCATCAGTTAAGCCGATAAACCCTAGTGAAGCGTCAAACTCATATTGACGAATATTTTTAAATTGTTTATCAGTACGGATCACTATGTGTGGTTTTCCATAACAGCCAAACCACAAATCCCCATTAATAAATGCAGCTGTTTGAATGCCTTTATAGGTATAGCCACTCTGTACCAGGTGGCGCTTTTTGAAATTAAAGTTAATGTCATATTCATAAAGGTAATTTCTTTCATGCCCGGCTGGCAGGCCGCCCACAACGATAAATTTATTATTATAAAAGGCAATGCCTCCGGCTCCGTGCACAAGCTCCTTTACTTTATGCCTCGCAACCTCCTTTAAAGAATTGTCATCATAAACAAAAATCCATGAATCTGCCTGGCCTTCCTCTTCATTAAACTTTCCCAGGTTTACTGCTACATAAACTTTTCCGTCATAAAAACATAAATCCCCCTGATGATAAGGTGCGGAAACTTTTTGAATGATTTTTCCGTCCAAACCGGTTTTTACTATGGCATCTGACCAGCTCCAAAAGATAGCATAACTACCATTTGTGGCTACTCCCTGTAAATGCCCTTTATAAACTCCTTCACAAGCTATTCGTGGGCCGATAAGCTTGCTATCAATCATCTGGCAATATGCAGGACAAATAGGTATAAACAGGAGCAGTAAAAAGACGAAAGGCTTTAGAAGACGCCTTTCGTATAACTCTGTAAGAAAAATCATGATCTTAATAAAAATTAAAGCTTATTTTTTTGAACTAAGGACGCAGGTACTCTTTCCGTTTTTGTAAAATCTACATAGCGGTAATTTCCCAATATGGATTCTTCCAAAGTTAAGATATAGGTGCCCCAGTTATATGTTGCAGATGTTTTGGTTACTGTTTTTTTGGCATTCTTTTCTTTTACTGAATCACCTGAAAAGAACTCCTTCATTGGTCTGCCATCCATTTGCGCAGGAACTTTGATGCCATATAAATCTAAAATAGTAGGAACAATGTCAACATTTGAAGTAGGCAGACTACTTGTAAAGGAGCTTTTAAAAGAAGGGCCATATGCTATAAATGGAATATTAATTTCAAAGCGGCTTGAACTGCCATGCCCTGCTACGCCTTTGCTATAACTTGCGCCTTTGAAGCCATACGCATTTTCCCTTTCATCCCAGTTCACGTCAACTACTATGTCTGCACTTCTTGGATGGTCCCAATGGATGGATTCAAAGGAAAGTGTACCATTAACATTGCCTTTAAAATCTCCGGATTTTTTCGATTTTGTAAATAATGCCCCGATCCATTCCTGTTCATGAAGGGATGCTATTATGCTTTCAATCGTTTTTTGATCATGATTTTTTACATACACGGCATTCCCAACAACCACCACGTCTTCCGATTCTATGTCTTTCTTAAACCCTTCCTTAATTAAAAATTCTGTTAAATTATCTTTTCCTACGTAAGTAACAAAGCCATGGTCAGTAGAAATAAGGATGTTTGTGTTCTCAAATTGGCCTATTTCCTTCAGGTGGCTTATTATCCTTCCAAATTCTGCGTCTACGATTTTAATGGATTCCATAGCAAGTGGAGAGCCAATGCCTTCCCGATGCGCCGTCCCATCGGGGTCTGACATCCATATAGCATTTACCTGAGGGCCATCTTTTTTCAATCCATAATGTAATAATGCGTCTACTGCCCATTTATGCCTCCCTGTATTTGGGCTGCCATTATCGGGCGGGGCACCAATGGTTTTTTCTACTTCTTCTTTCATGGATTCGGGAAGTATGAGTTCAGGGTTTATGACAGCTCCACCATTTATTTTATGATTTTGTAACATAGCCTGGCCTGTTGAGCCGGAACTGAAAACCATGAAGTTGATTCCGGATTCCTTTAAAACTTCACCAAATGAAATAGAGGTTAAAAGCTTATCGTTGGTAGCTTCCGTAATTTGTATCAGGTTTTGAGCATCTCCGGCATCAAAGCCTTTTGTTTTATCTATTTCAGGAAAATAGACTGAATTTCCGAGCAAGCCATGCGTGCCAGGGTAAGCCCCGGTTGCATAGGAAGCAGAATTCACTCTTGTTACAGTAGGAAAAACACTATGATGGTGGCTTCCATAACTTCCATTTTGTTTCATGCCAGAAAGGTTTGGCATATACTCCGGAGTAATGTAATCAGGCCTTAGCCCGTCAAAAAATACAATTAAGGTCTTTGGCTTTTTATTTTCCTGTGCTACAACAATCGTGGACACAAAAATTAAAATTAAATTTATAATAAATTTTGAAAAACGCATTGAATTATTCATTTTAAGTGATAAAGAAGGGTTTGATAAACAATTAGTTACAGTGGCTTGAATCTGGAAGAAATTATAAATATTCAATCTTGATAGAGTCAAACACTTCCATTAAACCGCCTGCATCTTTAGCTTTTTGAAGCTCCGCTTCAAGCTTTTCCGTGTTGTGTTCAAAGTAAAGCACATAAACACATTTCAGGTAATCTGAATATTTTAGGGAAGCATCTTCAATGCTTAGTTTCCCTTTCCTTACCGCTTTTTTTAAATGGCTTTCTATTTTATTTAAGGAATTAAATATCACCGGTTTTTGAATTTCCACATGCGAATTTCCAAATCCTATTACCACTTCATTTTGTTTTATGTACAGGTTTTTGATAATTTGGGCTTTTTTAGCAATCTCTTCGCCCAGGAAGTGTGAATCATAATATGACAGTTCATCTAGCTCATCTTCTATTGATTTCATACTGGTATAGCTAAACGGAGCATCCATTTTAGAATCTTCTGCAATTTCCACCATGGATGGGTGGGTGCTTACCACCTGTGCCTGGATGTTTAAGATGAGTAATACTACAAATACAATGGCAAGTATTAGGTTCTTTTTCATAATGTTTATTTATTATTCATAGAGTGCGTTAGCATGTCTAAGTTTTTTCATCTAATGGAGAAAGCTCAGAGCTGCATTATTAAGATATTTCTTCGTAACAGCCTTCCCTAAGCTTTCTATTTGTAGCTTATTTTTCCCACCATACCTTTACTTCGCTTCTATCTCCACCCATTCGTAAAACAGCAGCCTCCAGGTTATCGGAGTTGAGGGATTGCAAGTATAAAGGATACAATATTCTTGAAGGGAACTGGTTTTCTGCAGGAATACCTGTTCCCCGTGGAAGGACAGGGTAACCGGTCCTTCTTTTTTCGAACCACATCTGGTAATCATTAAAAAACAAGGCAAAGTACTTTTGAAGCATAATCTGCTGCATTTGATTTTCTGTTGAAGCTGATGGGTCATAAGCAATGCCTTCCTTTTCCAGAAAGCCGGCAGGCATAG
The DNA here is from genome assembly GCA_030857845.1 of Bacteroidota bacterium. Classification (GTDB taxonomy): domain Bacteria; phylum Bacteroidota; class Bacteroidia; order Cytophagales; family Cyclobacteriaceae; genus JALZND01. Next base: position 6,376 of record JALZND010000057.1, read on the forward strand.
TTGCATCCCATTGTTCCATCGAGGATTCAATGCCTTTATTATAGTGTTCCCCAGGAGTACTGCCTGTATTAAACCCTTTTAAAGCAAGCTCTGCTTTTATGAATTCTATCTCTGCATATGTCATCATCACACCTAATTGCGGAAGGGTTTTCAGGTTATCATGATAACTTGAATTTTCTCTCACAACATATTCTACATCGCTTTCATAACCACTTTCAATGCCTCTGTACACGTTTGCTCCATCTATCTTTATTGTTGTCGACCAAATGGCCCTTCTTGGGTCTTCGGTGGCATTTAAATGATTTATAAAATATTTTGTAAAATAAACGCCGTCGCTCCAATCCACAGTTCTTGCGTTGAAATAAGGGTTATAAAAGGGGAATGAACCGGGATAACGAAAAATAGCATCATCCTCGTTTTCAGTAAATAACGGATAGATTTCAGGACTGCTTAAGATGGTATTTATTTGCTGATAAACATTTAATTCATCATCTCTTTTTTCGAGCCTTAATAAAAGCCTAAGCCGAAGGGAGTTAGCAAACTTTTTCCAATTTTGCATTCCTGAAGCCGAAGTAGCGTGGTATACAACATCTCCACCAAAGGATATCCCTTTATTTAGATCTATTATTGAATTGGCTGTTTCTAAATCTTCAAGAAGGGACACATAAATTTCTTTCTGAGAATCAAATTCTGGTTTAAATATGCCTTCTGTGGCTTTTGTTGCCTGTGAATAAGGAATGTCCCCAAAACAGTCTGTCAGAATTGAATAAGCCCATGACTTGTATATGAGTGCGATGGCTTTATAATTATTTTCATTTAACCTCTCGGAAATCTCTATTAAATCTTCTACATCTGTCACATAGCTGTAAAAGTTGTTCCAAACGCCAGTGCCAGTTGCATCTGTAACCACATACCGGTGCAAACCGTTGTTTCTGCTCGACCTGGGTGCAGTCACCTGCATTACTTCATGTGTGAAGTTTTTTGCAGCCCCGATGCTTGTATTCACAAATTTGTACTGCATCTGGCTAAGCAATGCTCCAGGATAAACTTCTTTTGGCCTGTTAGGGTCTGTATTCATTTCCTCAAAATCCTTGTTACATGCTGTAAAAAGGCAAATTATTGCTAAGATTACGGGAAGTATTTTTATCGAGAATTTCATATTATAAATTTTAATATATTTTAAAATTTGATGTTTAAGTTAAGGCCCATTGTTCTTGTTGAAGGGAATTGTGTGATCTCTATTCCCGGTACAATTGTCCCGCTATTCATGTTCGCAGCTTCAGGGTCAAAGGCTGGAAATTTGGTGAACAACAATAAATCTCTGCCATACAAGGCTATTGAAGCTCTTTGCAGGGAAAGCCTGCTTATAAAAGATACAGGAAGGTTGTATTCAATCCTCGTTTCCCTTAATTTTATAAATGACGCATCAAAAATGTTGGTTTCCGTATTTGACAGTTTATAATACTCATCATAATACCTTTGCGCTGAAACTTCCGTGGTATTAGGAGCATACGTGCCATCTCCTTGCAAAACAACGCCATCTCCAACCAGGCCACCTTCTCTTCCCGGTAAAGTAACTTTGGTTTTTCCTAAGGTATTGAGCTTGTGATTTGTTTGGGAAAACACGCTACCACCAAGCTGGCCATCAAACAAGAAGCTTAGTTTGAAATTTTTGTAGGATAATTCATTCAATATTCCTGCTTTCCAATCAGCAAAGGCATTTCCGAATTTTCTGATCGTAGGATCAAGCTCGGCAGGTATGCCAGCAGAAGTATAGATTACCTGTCCATCGGGCGACCTTTGAAAGCCTCTGCCATACATATCTCCCATTAAGCCACCAACACGCGCTTCTATAGAGACATTTGAACCATGGTTGGCTATAATTTGATTTTCTATTCCTTCTGCCAGCTCCTTTACATAACTTCTGTTTCTCGACCAGGTAAGGGTGCTATTCCAGTTAAAATTTTGGGATTGCACTGGCTTGCCTGTTATTACCAATTCGACACCCTTGCTTGTTATTAAGCCTGCATTCATAAGGACTCTTGAATAGCCGCTGGTATTGTCAAGAGGAATTTCAAGGATCTGGTTGCGGCTGTTGTTTCTATAAACCGCTGCATCTATTCCTAAACGGTTGTTAAATAATCTTAAATCAAAACCAGCTTCAATACTGGATGTAATTTCAGGTTTTAAATCTCCGTTGAAAAGTGTGGACGGGTTAGTAAAGTTATTGCTATAGATCTTATCATAATACTTTGAGGTCTGATAAGGCCTTGTGTCATTTCCTACCTGAGCCCACGAAAGCCTCAATTTAGAAAATGAAACCGCTCTTGGCATCGCAAAAATTTCATTTAAGATATAGCTGGTACTTACTGATGGGTAGAAGAAAGAATTATTTTCTTTTGGCAAGGTACTTGACCAATCATTTCTACCTGTTACATCTAAAAACACTTTTCCTTCATAATCAAACTGAGAGGCAACATATACGCTGTTAATGCTTTTTTCATACCGGTCAGGATCTGCTACAGCCTGGTCGAGGCTGTTGCTGATCATATATATGCCAGGCATGGCCAGCTGGTCAGCATACATTCCGGAGAAGTTATAAAGTTGCTTCATTGAATTGGCTCCGGCAGAAATAGAATAATTTATTTTACTTCCTATATTGCTTCTATAGGTAAGAAGTACATCATTATTTATCTCATAATTGAAAACATTTTGCTGCCTGAACATACCCTTAGGGTACCTTGTCATACTGTATGGCCTTTGCTGCGACCTTTCTTCATGAGCCAGGTCAATGCCAGACCTGACGGTAAGGCCCAGTTTGTGGGAGAAGTCATATGTTGCAGAGATATTTCCTATGATCCCATGCTTGTTGATTTTGTTTAGCATTTCATATACCTGAAGATAAACATTATCAGGGCCGGGGTTGAATGGACTTTTTTGCTCAACATTTTCCATCCCTTCCTGCCAGTAAGGTTTGAACCAGTTGATGTCCACATTTGGGGTGGTGCCCAATATCATAAAATACATGATAGATTGGTTGTTATAACCCGCCATGGGGAGGTTATCACTCCGCTTGTTTGCATAATTGGCTTTTGCCGTCAACCTAAGTTTTTCAGAGATCTTGTGGTTTAAAGAAATGGCAGCATTAATTCTTTCGAAGCCAGTATTAGGGACAATCCATTCATTTTTTAGGTGCGATAAAGAAAGGCGTGCAGAACTTCTGTCATTACTTCCATCAATTGCTATATTGTTTGTAAATGTTACTCCCGTCTCAAAAAAATCTGAAATATAACCTTTATAAGGTCTCCATGGAGTTCTTTCTGTAGGTTTTCCATCAGGTGAGTTGGGATTATACTGGTAGTACATTTGCCCTTCAAATTTTGGGCCCCAGGCACGGCCAGCGGAAACATTTGTGCTGGTATTTTTCCCATCGTCACTGTCGAGGTATGAGTAATACTCATCAGTCCGGCCTTCGCCGTATTCAAACTGGTAATCTGGCCACCTTAGGCCTGTTTTTGTGACACTGATGTCGGAGTTAAAGCTTACACCCAGCCCTTTTTCATTTCTGCTTCCCGATTTTGTAGTAATAATAAGGGCGCCGTTTGCAGCACGGCTTCCATATAAGGCAGTTGCTGCCGGGCCTTTTAACACTGTTATTTTTTCTATATCATCCGGGTTCAGGTCGGAAACAGCCGAACCAAAATCTACAGGACTGTCAGCTGATAAATAAGCACTGTGGCCAGTTCCCGTGACTTTGCTGCTAATGGGCACGCCATCCACAACAATTAGCGCCTGGTTATTGTCAAGGTTCAATGATGATTCGCCTCTTAATGTAATCCTGGAAGAGCCTATAGGTCCTGAACCGGTACCCACAACATTTAGCCCTGCCACTTTACCAGAAAGGGAAGTAACCCAATTATTCGACCTGTTTTCCTGTATAGCTTTAGCATCAATGCTCTGTGCTGCATACCCCAGGGACTTCTCCTCTCTTTTGATTCCTAAAGCGGTCACAACCACTTCATCTAGTACTTTTTTGTCTTCTTCTAAGGCCACATCAACTACAGAGCTTCCATTTACAGGACCTTCGAAAGTTTTATGGCCAATAAAACTGAAGACCAAGACATCATTTTGGCTAAAGCCCTCCTTGTTTGTGATTTTGTACACACCATCTAAATCGGTAGTAGTTCCTGTAAATGTATTTTTAATAAGCACATTAACCCCAGGCAAGGGTTGACCACTTACGTCTGTAACTTTACCAGTAATGGATTCTTGCTGTGCAAAACCATCTATGCTTCCCAAAAATAAGAGAATCAAAGTGAGCAATAATGGAGGGTTTTTAAAATAGGTAGAAATTTTAATCATAGCTTTGTTTAACTTTTATTTTAGGTTAAGCAAATGTATTGTCAAGCTATTACTAAAAAATTATGTAGAGTTTGTCTAATTGTTATGTATTGTAGTCAACATTATCAAAAATATTTAATAAAAATTTCGAAAAAGGATTTACTTTATTTTCTATAAACATTTAAAAGTTATATAACCTTTAGGCTAAATGTGTTAAATTATTGTGCAGATGATAAGGACATTATCAGTACCAAGAGAAAAAAACTAGTATTAATTCCAACCTGTCATTACCGATTATTTAGGAAGAATGTCGCAATCGGAAAAATGCTTTGAAAAAGTTTCTTCTGATACATGCTTTAAATCACTTTATTGGAAATAATAGGTGGCATAGAAATACTTTTAATGATTCAGAAAAATAAAGCGGAATACAATGAACCGAATGCAAGACAACTCTGTGAGAAAACAAGTCTACATCCCCTGACGGAGATAAAAACATACTTTGTTGAAAAAATAAGAGCCTACAAAATTTGTAGGCTCTTTTTTTGTGTGTCAGGCATGGTCATTATGCTATAGGGTGCAAGTCCCGAGCGAGAGTTACAGTACTTATCGTTAGCCAAGAGCAATGGTGTGGTGGACAACTGCGAATCTGTCCAGACGGATGTCATGCCAAAAGAAGCTTGCGGCAAATATTAGAGCCTACGAACAGAAACTACATATAAGGCGGTTATGCGTGGGTGATGTTGCAAAAGAAACAAAAGCCCAATACTGTACGGAACGCATAAACGTAAATGGAAAGGCTACATGAATAGAAAGCAAATGATCTTACCCTGAGAGATCTGGCACTACCAATTACCAACAATTACGCAAAGAAGTAATAGCCGGCATATACAAGCCAAGCCCAGTGGAAAAGGTAGCGATACCCAAACCACAAGGAGGGTAAGGATGTTGGAAACCCCCACGGTAAAAGACCGATTGCTTCAACAAGCTATGAGCCGATGGTTAAACCAATTTTACGAACCCTATTTTTCAGCATTCAGTTATGGCTTTCGCCCTAACAAGAATGCACATCAGGCGGTATTGCAGGCACAAACCTTTTTAAATGAAGGTAAAAGTTATGTAATAGAACTTGATTTAGAAAAGTTCTTCGATAAGGTAAACCACGATAAGCTTATGAGTTTGTTGATGGGGACAAAGCCACATTACGGCTGATCCGTCAATATTTAAGTAGTGGCATAATGGAAGGCGGGGCAATAAGCCAACGACTGGAAGGTGCCCCCCAAGGCAGCCCGCTAAGTCCTCTATTATCGAATGTCATCCTTGATGAACTAGACATATAGAGCTCCGCTTTGCGCAAAGAAGCTTGTAGTTGTTTGACATCCTCTGGAAGTTGGGGTAGTTCTTGTAGTTGTTCCTTGACCTTTTTTCTTCTCATTCTATCTCGCCAAAGTACCTTTCGGCCTTGATATGTTTGCACCCAGCCTGAAATAGTGCTGCTGGGAATGTTGTACTTTTTCCCAATTTTACGGAAAGAAATGCCACCGACCATGTATTCGGCTATAATTTCCTCCTTAGTTACGTTAAATTTTGTCATATTGAGTGAAAAAAGTTTAAATCTTTAATTTATGGACAATTTCTGAAAAGTGATTTTTCAGGCTTTGTTTCAGGAACATATCAGTTTGGCTAAAAGGCTCGTCCATAAGGAGGACCTTGGGGCTTTTGGCCAATGCCGCGGCTATAGCCACACGTTGTTGTTCACCACCAGAAAGATTTTTCAGCTGTTTATCAAGGTTTGCATCTAACCCCAATAATTTGCTAAGCATTAGGATCTTGTTATTTTGGGTTTTATTGGGATGAGAATGAAGTACATATTGTAAGTTTGCCCTAACAGTGTACAGTGGGAAAAGGCTATTATCTTGCTTCACCAAAGGCCGTTGTCGATTTTAGTTTTTAATGCGCCCCTTAATAAAATTGCACCACCAATTATGATTGCACCATCTTTTAGATTTTAAATCTATTTTTCAGCTTTTTCAAGAAGTAGGAACCTGTTTGTATTAGGTCCTGGTTTTGCTTTAGGGTCCACGTCAATATACATAGCTTT
>JALZND010000352.1:0-2796 GCA_030857845.1 Bacteroidota bacterium
ACCTTTGGGTCAGAGGGGGATGTGCGGGTAAAAAACAGCGGTGTTGAGGAAACGAAGCCAGCACGGCTTGAGTGCTAAGGTTAGAACTGGTAGGGGAATTGAATTCATATCAATCCTGAATTAGCTAATCTACCTTGTTGTTTTTTTACAAACCTTTAATATTTTTTTAACTAACTATCAGAAATATGTCATTTACCTATGAACATCCAAGACCTTCTGTCACTGTTGATAGTGTGGTTTTAAATTACAATAGGAAAAAAATCGAAATTTTATTGATTGAAAGAAGCAGTGATCCCTATAAAAATCACTGGGCATTGCCAGGTGGTTTTTTAGATATAGACGAACCCCTCGAAGCTGGGGTAAAGAGGGAATTGAATGAAGAAACAGGCCTTGAAGTAAAAGAATTCGTGCAGTTGGGTGCTTATGGAAAACCGGACCGTGATCCACGGGGCAGGGTTATAAGCTTGGCTTATTTGTCTTTAATTAAAGAGGGCGGGACTACAGTAAAAGCGGCATCAGATGCACTTGAAGCACAATGGTTCAATATCCATGAGCTGCCAATGCCGCTGGCTTTTGACCATAAAGAAATAATTGATGATGCTCTGGAAATTTTGAGAAGCAAAATCAAAATGGCCTTAACAGAACATTTCACTTTTTTTAACTTGTCAATAGAAGAAGTTAAGGAGCTAAACATCTTGCTTCCATAAAAGAGAAGAAGTAGTTTTTTGAATCTATAGACTATTTATATATTTGCAAGCCTTTTTGATTCAGGAAACAAAATATGTTTACAATTTATCTTATACCGTTACTTATTGCAATGTTTTTGGCATTGACCATGGGAGGAAGTGGTACAGCTCCGGCATTTTCTGCGGCTTATGGGGCAGACCTTATCAGGAAGGACCTAATCCCAGGACTATTTGGAGTAATGGTTTTTGCGGGTGCTATTATTGCAGGTAAAGCGGTAGCACAGACTCTGGGCCAGGGAATTATTGAATCCTCCGCCTTAACTATTACACTTACTTCTATTATTCTTTTGTCTGTTGGGCTTTCTTTACTCATAGCTAATCTCTTGGGTGTGCCTCAATCGACCAGCCAATCAACGGTATTTGCACTTTCTGGCCCAGCTTTGTATTTTGATAGGTTTGATAGCAATCGGTTGTTTGTTGAAATTATACCTGTATGGTTTGTTCTTCCCATAATAGCTTTTGTAATTATCTATTTTGGGGGTAAATATATTTACATTCCTTTAAGAACCAGAAATAAAAAATATTTTGATAAACTGGCATCTCATCGTTATATAAAGCCCATTGTAATTCTTACCTCCTGCTATGTGGCATTTTCAATTGGCTCAAACAATGTAGGCAATGCATCAGGCCCAATTGCTTCAATGGTCACAAATGAGTTAAATATTGAAAATACTGGCAATAACGGAGCTTTGGTCTTAATTGTAATTACCCTGATCATTGCTCCTTGTTTTGGGATAGGGAGCTCCATATTTGGTTATAAGCTGGTCAGGTCAAGTGGAAAAGATTTGATAAATATCGGTCCTTTGGCTGCGTCGGCAATTTCCTTCCTTACCGCTTCCTTACTTTTATTTGCTTCAGTAATTAAAGGGATACCTACTTCTTTGGTCCAGCTAAATACAGGGGCAATAATAGCCCTCGGTATAACAAAAGTGGGATGGAAAACAATATTGAGCGATCCGAATGTAAAGAAGTTCTGGATCGTTTGGATTATAGCTCCTTTATTTTCTTTATTGCTGTCTTTTGTCTTAACTTTTATAGCAAATCGGCTCCATTTACTATAGCCAGAATTTTAATATATTTTGGCCTTATCATAATGTTTTATTTTAAATTCAGCACAAAACACCTCAGTTATTATTTTTTTAACATGTTGAAAAACTTATACAATAGTAAAATTTTTTTCTTGCTATGCTTCTTTTTCTTTGGGGTTTTTAAAGCTACAGTAGCCCAGATTTCAACAGAAAAATCGTTAATTAACCAGAATTTGATGTGGTACAGGTATCAAAACAGGCTGATCTTTTCAGATAAATGGGAGTGGCACAGCCATATTGACAACAGGAGGTTTCTTGATCATGGGCATAGGCAACATACCTGGGTATTCAGGACCCAGCCATTCTATAATATCAGCAATAAAGTGGCGGTTTCTCAAAGCTACGTTTTCTTTCTTCAAAGCCCCCATGATCCCGAAAGTGAAAGCAGACTGATGGTTCCGGAGCACCGCCCATTTCAGGAAGCCATTATTAAAAATGACCTAGGTAAAGTTCTAATAAGGCACCGGTACCGTTTGGAGGAAAGGTTTTTCCGCAAAAACGATGGGGAGCAGTTGTTGCCAGGATATAATTTCAACTGGCGGTTGCGGTACCAGTTCCAGGCGCAAAGAAGGCTTTTTGATATTGACGATGACACCTCAGTTCATTTTCGGATTGCGGAGGAATTGATGGTGAATTTTGGGAAGAATATTGTGTTTAATACCTTTGACCAAAACAGGTTTTCTGCAGCTTTTTATATCAATCTAAACAAATATATCGATTTGGAAGCAGGGTATTCCCATTGGTTTCAACAAAGGGCAAATGGACAATCTTTTTTCAACAGGCATATTTTAAGGCTAGCACTTAGCCACACGGTAGATTTCAGGAAAAAAGAGTGATTATGTTGCTTAAAGATATCCAGGGAAGTTTTATTAAGTTAAAGTTTATGATGTTACTTTGCTGACGCAAATTTGTTAATGGCAAACAATATATATATAGCTGGTACATGACTGGATGTTGCTCCA
>JALZND010000352.1:2806-4255 GCA_030857845.1 Bacteroidota bacterium
CCCTTATTGTTAACAAACAAATTATGAATTGGTCAAATTATGAATTGGTCAAATTATGAAAGTCCACGATAAAGGAAAACCTGACATACAGCAAAACACCCCCAATGGTGTTCCTTTTAAGGAAGCCTTACATGTTTGGATTAAGGTGGCCTTGTATAGCTTTGGAGGGCCTGCTGGACAGATAGCGGTCATGCATAAATTTCTGGTGGAAGAAAAAAAGTGGGTAAGTGAAAATCGTTTTCTTCATGCCCTCAATTATTGCATGCTATTGCCAGGGCCTGAAGCCCAGCAGCTTGCCATTTATATCGGTTGGTTGTTGCATAAAGTAAAAGGCGGCCTGGTAGCAGGAACGCTTTTTGTGCTTCCAGGCTTTGTTTCCATTTTATTATTGAGCCTGCTTTACGCCGGCTTTAATGAAACCACCATTGTTCAAGCACTGTTTTATGGCATAAAACCTGCTGTGATGGCTATTGTAATTCAGGCTGTTTTCAAAATCGGGAAAAGAGCTTTAAAGAACAATGTGATGATCATGCTGTCGGTCATGGCATTTATCGCGATTTTCTTTTTAAATATCCCTTTTCCAATTATTGTATTAGGAGCGGGATTGATAGGTTATGTGGGAGGAAAAATATGGGAAGACCAATTTTATGTGGTAAAAGGCCATGAAGTTGTAGATGAAAATGAAGGAGCTCAAACCGGAAATTTAAACCATACAACAAGACAGGCATCCAAATCAAAGCCTTCATGGAAAAAATCATTAAAAGTCGCCGCTATTTGGTTGACTTTATGGATTCTGCCTTTAGCCATTTTAGCGGCAGTTTTAGGATTCGACCACATATTTGTTGCAGAAGGGTTGTTTTTCAGTAAGACCGCTGCAGTTACTTTCGGAGGTGCTTATTCGGTCTTGGCCTATATAGCCCAAAAAGCCGTGGAATCGTATCAATGGCTTCAGCCAGGGGAAATGCTTGATGGCTTGGGCATGGCAGAAACCACACCAGGTCCGCTCATCCAAGTAGTTCAATTCGTGGGATTTATGGGCGCCTACCGCAATCCCGGAATGATGGATCCCATGATGGCGGGTGTCATAGCGTCTGTGGTAGTGACATGGGTCACTTTCGTGCCCTGCTTTTTGTTCATCTTTCTAGGGGCGCCTTATATAGAATATTTGCGTGGCAACAAAACTCTCACCACAACGCTTTCCGGAATAACAGCGGCTGTTGTGGGGGTCATCCTCAACTTGGGAATATGGTTTACCATACACACGGTTTTCAGTGCAGTACATTCCTGGGAAGGATATGGGATTAAGCTCGACATCCCTGTCTTGGCATCTGCCGATATTTATGCCTTATTTATTGGCATAGCCTCTTTTATAGCTTTGTTTATATATAAAATCGACATGTTAAAGGTATTGGCCGCCAGCGTAATTGTGGGTATTTTGTGTTATTATTT
>JALZND010000353.1 GCA_030857845.1 Bacteroidota bacterium
ACAATAATTTTTCCGGAAACTTCCTTACAGGGGTTGCACCCTTCGTAAATGTTTTGAATATAGATGCAGGATTAAAAGGGGGATTATATACAAATTGGACCTATAATTACACTGACCGTATTCCCTTAAATGATGCAAGCACATTATATGCAACAGATTACAACCTTGTTATGGCAAAACTGGGTTATAGGTTAAACTTGTCAAATATCCTTGAGGCTGACCTTTATTTTGGGGTAGATAATTTATTAAATGAAAATTACAGCCTGGGAAATGATTTAAATGCTTTTGGCAAAAGATTTTATCAGCCATCACCCACAAGGAATTATTTTACAGGGATCAGGGTGAAATACAATCTTTAGTCCCCATTCATTCACGACTAAAAATCGTCAATTTAATTGAACTTATTTGAATAACGGAAACAGATATATTAAGACCTTATTTTCCTAAGTGAAGGTTATACAATTACCACCATCTAAGATTTGTTAGGTATATTTAGGTATATTTTAAGTATATTAAAGAGAAGAACCGGAATTTAACAGAACTTAGCTGGTACTAACCAGAGCCTTTTAAATTTCATCCTTAAAGAAAACAGAATATCGAATACTCTGTTTTCATTAAGAATGATTTATTATCTGCAAGAATAAGTTATCTTTTTGTTGCTTTATTTATTTCTTTTACTATTTGCTCCTGGGTTACCTGAGCTTCCATTTTGATCGGAGCCTCTATAAAATCTATGTCATTGCCTTTATTCCAAGGACCTCTCATATCCTTCTCTCCATGATCACCTTCTCCAGTGGAATCGTTGAAGAACTGTTTTACCACTTCCGGAGTAGGCGGAATTTTACCTATGACTAATTTATCGTTGCTCAAACTATCCAAGGCAGCCATAAAAGCTTTAAGGTGAGTAATTTCACGAGTCATAAGAAATTGTAGTGCATCCTTACTGCCAGAATCGTTGCAAAAGTTTATTAATCTTTCATATACGATTTTTGCCCTTGCTTCCGCCGCAATGTTGCTTCTTAGGTCAACATCTAATTCTCCCGTTATTTTTAAATAATCGGCAGTCCACGGATTTCCCTGAGAATTGTGCAAGGCAACACCACCTCCTCCTGCAACTGCTACTAATGGATCTGCTTCTGCAGCTTCTCGAGATGTTTTTGTTGGCTTTAGATGCATGCGGGCTAAAGTACCAATAATCTCCAAATGGCTCAACTCTTCCGTACCAATGTCCATTAAAAGATCTTTTATTCCCGGATCGTCGCAATTAAATCCCTGAATCGAATATTGCATCGCGGCAGCCAGCTCACCATTTGCCCCTCCAAATTGCTCGAGTAGCATATTACCAAAACGAGGATCAGGTGTTCCTACCCTTACCGTATACATTAATTTTTTTACATGATGATACATAATAATTAGATTTTAGTTTGATCTTACAACTGAAATCTTGAGAATAAGTTTACGCCTAATTTAAATTAATGTTCTCGCCCAAGTACTCTCATTACCATCAGGAGTAACGTTGATTTTAGGATTATCAAACATTTTTAACCCTGGCTATAAAGGAAAAGATACTTGAAATTTGCTTCCCTGATTTTCTTTACTTTTTACAGTTATAGTTCCCCCATTGTTTTCAACTATTCTTTTAATAATATATAATCCTATCCCAGTCCCTTCAACATGCGAATGGAACCTTTTAAACATTGAAAACAATTTAAGTTGGTTCCGTTGGCTAATGCCCAATCCATTGTCCTCTATGCAAAGCAAAATTTCTTTTTCTGATAATAAAGTTGTAATCACTATTTTAAGAGGCCTTTCATTCGACCTGTACTTAATGGCATTCGTCAATAAATTGATTATAATGCTCCTTAAATTACTTTGATTAAAGTTTATACTTTTCACCTGAATGTCTTTTTCAATAACAGCATTGGAATCTTCAACCAGATGATGGATGTCGCCTAAAACTTCATTGATAACTTCTATGAAATTTATTTCACTGTAGTCGCCTTTTATCTCCTTTTGGGCTTTGGTAATCTCGGTGAGGTCAAAAATAGTTTTATGGAGTTGATTAATAGACTTTCCCATCATTTCAAGGAGATTTCTTCCAAATAGATCAAGCTTATTGTCAAAGTTTTTCTTTAGCAGTTCAAAAAGACCTTCAAGATTGGTTGCGGGGCTCTTAAGGTCATGGGAAGCGGTATATATAAAGTTATCGAGGTCAACGTTTACCCTTTCCAGTTTTTGATTGCTTTTGGACAAGTCCTCCAAACTTGACTGAATTTCTTCATTTGCAGCAGTTAATTCATTGTTGGATGCCGCCAGTTCGCTTGAAAGGTTCTGAAGTATGTTCCTTGATTCAACAAGTTCTGTGACTTCATAGATAAAAACAAAAATCCCGTCAATACTGCCTTCTTGAGAATAGGTAGGTTCATAAACAAAATTAAAATAACTCTTTTCAAGCTTTTCCTTACCACGGTCAAGTTCACTGGGTACTTCATTCCCCAGATACCTTTTACCGCTTGCATAAACATTGTTGATAATATCCAGCATGGGTAAGCTTTCAATTTCAGGGAATGCCTTTACTATTGGAAGACCCAATAATTTTCTTCCCGGAAAAAGGTTTTGATATTGGTTGTTAACCAAAGTATATGTTAGTTCTTGTCCTTTGAGCAAGGCCACCGGTGCAGGTACTTCCTGAAACAGTTGAAGAAGGATTTTCTCTTGTCTTAGGGCTTCCCGTGTTGCAGTTTCCTGAATAAAAAGTTGATTGTTCAACTCTTCCTCCCTCTTCTTTTGCGTGATATCCTGCATTATGCAGACAGCCCCCAAGTTTTTCCCCTCTTTAGTGGTTATTCTCTCTCCAGAGGCTATTAAATTCCTTTTTTGGCCGTCAGTTGATATGATTACCATCTCTATTTTATTTACTTCCTCGCCACAATAAGCTTTATATAATGGGGTTTCTTCCATTTTAAATAATGTCACCCCATCTGCTTGGTATAAATTATAATATTTGGGCCAATCGTTTGGAGGAAGTGGTTTTTCGGGCAGCCCATGAAATTTTCGAGCGGTATCATTAAAAAATGAAAGGGTTCCATGTTCGTTACAGGCAACTATTCCTTCTTTAATGTTTTCTAACACTGCCCTTAAATAGCTTCCCTCTTTTTCAAGGGCAGATTCTGTTTCTTTTCTAAATTCTATTTGCTCCCTCAATTCTTCCACGGTAGCCTGTAGTTCTTCCTTGTGCTCTTTTAAGTCAAGGGACAGGTTCTTTAAATTAGTTTCCTGAATTTCAATAAAAGTATTGATTGTAACATATTCTAAGTAGGTGTATAGTTCATCAAGCTCACGTGCAATGGAAATTATAGTGTCTGGATCTAAAGTAAAATGTTTTACAAGCTTAAGGAACACAGACTTCCTAATATTGTTTATAATTAATATATCGGATAGCTGTACTTTGTTTTGGGGTATGCCTTCAATTTTATCCTCTTTCCATTTTGCAAGGGTTTCGTTCTGCTTTTCAACGATACATTTTTCATTAACTGACGATAAAAAATCTATAAGTCCAGTTTTTGAATATTCAAAAAGTTGGTCTTCTGTAAGCCCAGAAAACAACTTCAATAAAGCCAGGTCTTTTTCACTCGCAAGTGTTAGGGTCTCCTTAGTGGCAATATCAATAAGGTGGATTTGAAGATAATCGAAATATTCACAAAGGACACTAAGATTGGGATTTTGAAAATGGGCCATAATAATAGAGATACTAAAAAATGGGACTACAACAATTTTCCGTTGATCAACCCATATATTTCTGGGCGGTAAAAATCTGATATCTAAAGAATTTTTTAAATATAAATTATTATTCTGGTTCCTTATAATAATACTTAAAATCTCTAAGATATTTTAAGATGAAAAACTTTATAAAGTCAATTTATAAGTTGTGTGAACCCTTTTCCGCCTGTTGGGTACCCATATCAACTCCTAGTGAAGGTTCGGCTATCCTCATGGTGCATTCAAAATCTTGCCAGATGGCACGTGTAGATTTATATTGTGAAAGGATATAAGAAATCTGGAAAGAAGAGTATGGTACATTGCGTTACCAAAAGTTGGCTATAAAATCTGATATCTGTTTGCCTTCAGGGCTTTATCCCAATGGCTCATTGTAGTTAAGCCAGTTAAGGCGTTATTCTATGCACTAAATATTATTTTTACGTCAATAATTATGGACAAGAAGCATTTCAAAGTAAAAATTGGATTTCCTAAGGT
>JALZND010000058.1 GCA_030857845.1 Bacteroidota bacterium
GAAGTTGATATTTGGAAAAAGTTATGTAATGCCCAAAAAGCGGCTGTATCAAGGTATTTGGCAAGCATTGAAGGGAGAAACTTTATGGTAACCAACCTGGTGGAAGAAATTTCAGAGACCTATTATGAATTGATGGCACAGGACAAACTGCTGGAAATCATCGACCAGAACATTGCTATACAATCCAATGCACTAAGGGTGGTCAAACAGCAAAAAGAGGCGGCCAAAGTTTCCCAATTGGCAGTAAATCGCTTTGAAGCCCAATTACTTCATACACAGAATCTTCAGTTTGAGATCAAGCAAAAAATAGTGGAAACAGAAAACCACCTCAACTATTTAACGGCAAGATTTCCTGCACCAATAGCGCGTTCGTCAGGCACATTTATGGATATTGTCGTAGATTCCATTCAGGCGGGAGTGCCTTCCCAACTTCTGGTCAACCGCTCCGATATACTGCAGGCAGAATTAGAACTTGGCAGCCGCCAAATTGGATGTAAAAGTTGCTAAGGCTAATTTTTATCCCTCTTTGCACATTTCAGTAGGCATAGGTTTTCAAGCTTTCAATCCTGCCTTTCTGCTTAATCCGGAATCCATGCTCTTCAATCTGGCAGGTGATTTAATGGCACCTCTGATCAACAGGAATGCGATAAAGGCAACTTACTTTTCTGCAAATGCCCTACAATTGCAGGCCATACTTCACTATGAGCAAACAATTCTAAATGCTTATGTAGATGTGCTCAATCAATTATCCAAAATTGATAACTTTTCGAAAAGCCAAGAAACCAAGATGAAGGAAGTGGAGATACTTAAACAGTCCATTAACATTGCCAACAGCTTATTCAATTCAGCTAGAGCGGACTATGGAGAAGTTTTACTTACTCAGAGAGAAGCACTTGAAGCTAAGATAGAACTCATTGAAATTAAAATGAAACTACTAAACGGTAAGGTTAATATTTACAGAGCACTTGGAGGAGGCTGGAATTGATAGATATGCAGAAAATAACTTTTCAACCATTATAGCTAAGTTAAGCAACACACATTGGTTGGCCTACTCAATGAAGCACGCAAACCAAAGCCTGCCAATGTGTGTGTGCATTTTTTAAGCCTGAAAAGAATCCGCAGCATAATGAAAACCTGCAAAAAGGTAATTCTCCCATCTCAATGACAGGGACCTAATAGCATTTTTTAAAAGATTGTTGTCTATTTCCAATACTCCATCATAAAGGTAGGCGCTCAGAAAAGATTTTACAGATCAATATTTTAAAAATTACTTATGGTAGTTGGAATTATTTGTTGGCAAGGAACATGTTTTTGTTTTATTTTACATAACCTAATTTACCCATCTGTGAACCCATATAAAATATTTGTTTTAATCTTATTAATTTTCACCTCAACGGCATTATTCGCCCAAAGACAAGTAGAGCGCAACCTGATCTTGCACCCTTTAAATGATACCACCAAAACATTTAATGGGAAAAAGATCAGCCTTGCGCATAACTTTTCTGCTTTTGCCAGCTTCGGGAAATATATTGCCATAAAAGATGGAGACCATGAATGGTACCAACAGATAGGCTCAATGATGGAGCTGATCCGTTTTCGAAACAATGCTACACTTGTAGTTGCCTCACATATGCAACTTTTTGCTGATCCAAACAATGATATAAATTTAAATCCCAGGGCAATATTTTGGGAAGAAGGTTTATTTTATTCCTGGAAAGGCAAAAGCAATTTTTATAAAGCAGGATATTATCACAGATGCAAGCATGATGTTGACAACTTAACCTATGGAGAAGAAAGAGGCCTTATTTTTGGGAGCTTTTTATTTGAAACAATATTTTCTGTACCATTAAAAAACAAAGATTTGATATTTGCTTTAAGGAACGACCTATACACTATACGTCAGGATTATCGAAGTCCTAGATATATAGATGATAAACTTCCAAACCTAGAAAAGATCCTAACATCTTTTAGGGGAAATTTTCACTATCAAAATCTTTTTACCAATCAGCTGGGGATTTATATGAATGGTTATACCATGCTCAACCTATTTAGCCGCAATGAAGGCTTGTTAGACAGAGTCCTAAATTTAAACAGTGCAAATGTAAGTGCTGGCTTAAGCAGTGGGCTTGTAATTAAAGGAAATGCCCAAATTAGGATAGGCCTGAACTATGAATATTTAACAGATTCTAATATTGGAATCCCCTTTAAACCAACACATTTATTAAGCTTTGGCATTCTAGGCATATCCCCATATGCGATAAGATAATTTCATTAATTCCAGGTTTACTCCATCAAAAAAAGAAATTTTATTAATAATATGTTTATGCGTTGCCTCTTTTACTTTAAAATAGGGTAATGTCTTATTTTTCCAACTTTCGGATACTAATTTAACATTTTGAAAGAAAACAAAACAAAGGTATATAAAAAGAGTATATAGCTTAGAAGTTCCCAAATTTAGAAGTTGTTGTAACTATGGATAACCTAAAGAATCTTAAATCAATAAAGAAAAACTTTAATTGCATCCTTTTGATTGACGATGATCCAATAGCCAATTACCTTCATTTAAAAATCCTGAACGACCTAAATATTGCAAAAAGAATTGATATAGTCACAAATGGTGAGGAAGCACTTAACTATATTAATAAAGTTTGCCATCCTGAAATAATTTTTTTGGACATAAATATGCCCGTTATGAACGGTATTGAATTTTTAAAGGAGTACAACAAAATTATTCCTCTTCCTGAATCATCAATATGTGTCCTTACTTCTTCTGAGCATTTACATGATATAGCCAATGCAGAGGAACTCGGCATCAATTTTTATCTTAATAAACCTTTGTGCGAGGAAAAATTACAATTGGTGTTAATTTAATTTAGTGGGCTCTATAAATGAATTTTTTTTTATGTAACCTGCTTCATGTCCCAAGCAAGGTGTGGGGTAAAATCCCGCCATAATAGACCGGACCTAAGTAAAAAAGCTTTTATGGAATTAAATCACAATAAGCGTCTGAGTGAACATAAAACCTATTCCATTAAAGAATTTCATGAATATCCAACAAATCCTGAAATAGATGCATAAAATAATGAAGGCGATTGTGAGTGAAATTAGTAATAAATAGAAAATGAAGATATAAAGAAACATTGACCCATCCTCAAAAGATTTTTGTGGGACAAAATCAAAGTTGAACTGGAGGACAAGACTCCATAATAATTCGGAGATTTGCCCCCTACTGTTAGCAGCCATTTAAATCTGAATTAAGATTTGAAGAGGTACTAATTTATTATTGATTAAGAGCATTAATCAAAAATGGATGGTACTTTTATCTCAAACTCGAGTTCTTTGTTGATCTGCTCAATAAAATAGGCAGCCAATTTTGGAGACTCCTCTTCCACATTCTGGTGCACAAAAAAGCAAAGCTGCTCCAAACCCATGCTTTTCCACTCTTTAGCCCTGAGAATCCAATCATCCAACCTTTTCTTGTCAGTGGCATGTCCTGTGCCGACCCACCTTACAAAAGCAATAGGCGTGGTAAGCCTCATGTGCAAAATATCCCTCCTTGCTGCAGTATCTACAATAACATTTGTAACTTTATAATTTTCAAGAATTTTGAAATATTCTTCTGAAACTTCATTGTTGAACCAATCTTCATTTCTTACCTCAAAAGCAAGCTGCACATCTTTTGGCCAACTTTTCAAGAATGCATCAACCCTTTCCAGGTTTTTTGATTTAAACGATTCTTTCATTTGCAAAAAGGTAATGCCCAGTTTATCTTCAAAGGCTTTTATTCTTTCGCAAAATTCTTCTGTTATTTCTTTTGAATTCAATAATAATCTATAATGAGTGACCCGGTTAGACATTTTAGGGAAAAACTTGAAGCCCGGAACGGTTTTGTCCCGCCATTCCTCTAAAGGTAATTTTGTTACAAAGGTCCTGAAAGTTGCATTATACTCAATCGAATTAAACTGGGAAGAATAATAGGTCAACTCCTCTTTTGCCTTTATACTTTTAGGATAAAAATTTTTTAAATCTTTTTTATTGAATTTGGCGCATCCTACATATACTTCCAGCTTTTTTTTCCCAGCTTTTAGAACCCTTTTTGTTTCGGGATGGTCCTGTGGGAGCGTAAAGTCTACCAATTCAGGGTTTTCTACTTTTCCAAATTCCATGGCAGTTTTAAATTTTAATTTAAAAGCAAAAGAACAGGATATTTGTTTAGATTATAAACTTTATATAAAAGCTATTAATGAATCTGGTTTATATTACAGAAAAAGAAATAAAAGTTGGGTATTAACTAGTAAATAAATTCCTAATAAGGGCTATTCTAACAAAAAAAATAAAAGCCCTGCACCGGTAACATAATCAAATGGTCAACAGACCAATTGTTTATAAAGCTTATTTATTGTTTGTTGAGGGTCTTTACATAAGCCCAGATGAACTGAGGAGGTTTGCAAGATCGTGCTCCTGGTTGCAGTAAGCCAACGAAAACGGGAAACCAGGGATAATTTTCCTATGGGCCCTCCATCTTGCTCACCTCCGCAGATTTTTTTAAAAGCTTCCAGGTTAATTTCAAGCTCTTCCAGGTCAAGGGTGCAGGAAAAAGCATTAATTCGTTCTTTGTTGAGCACAAACACACTTTGTAAAAAACGAAGGGAAGGACAATAGAGGATCACCCCCACGTTGATAAATTCCTCCCGTTCCACACGGGGCACCACCCTTATTACAGCATATTCAAATAAATGGTTCTCTTGCATTTTGTGCTTCTTTGACAAAAATTTCCGATGATGCTACCCTGGCTTCCAAAAACTGGGCGTAAGCTTGTTTTCCAATGTTGGCAGAAGTAAATGCCCTATCCTCCTCCAACCATTCGTCCGGAATTAAGGATACTATTGCATGTATTTTTTCATTAGACAATAACTGGCGAAAAGTCTTATCCACTGCATCGAGCTCCGTTGCCTGGGGCAGCAAAACATGATCTTTGATCAATGGAAAAGCACGTTGGCCTTGAGAACCAATATCTGAGGTGGCGTGATGGAAATAAAAAGCCGCCCCATGGTCGATGAGCCATAACTCTTTGTTCCAGGTAAGCATATTTGTATTTCTGGCGGTCCTGTCAACATTTGTTACCAGGCAGTCAAGCCATACAATCTGAGATGCCAGCAAGGGGCTTATCGTTGTAGCGAGCGGATCAAAAGTTATAGCACCTGAAAGATAATGCAGCGCAAGGTTGAGCCCGCCACTGAATTTTATTAGATCCTGGATTTCTTCATCTGCTTCTGTCCGGCTTAAAATTGTGTCAAGATTTGCAAATACCATTTCCGGGACCTTAAGGCCCAGAACCCTTGCAATTTCACCAGCCAGGAGTTCTGCAATCAAGGCTTTAATTCCCTGGCCAGCCCCACGGAACTTTAAAACATAAAGAAAATCATCATCAGCCTCTATAATTGCGGGCATAGAGCCTCCTTCCCGTAAAGGGGTAACATACCTTTGGACATTTATAGTCCGAATATCTGGCTTCTCAATCATTTACGGCTTATTTACCTTCATTCCAGGATGGAAAATAGTCAAAATTATATTCAAGTTTATAAATACTATTATCTATCAATGCAATTTTAGTGAAATCTGTTTTGTTTTCTTTAATGATTAACCTTAAAGAAATTATAAGGGATTGATTAATTGTTATACTTACTTAATTTTTATATCCTGGTACATCCGTACATCATGAATATTAGTCATTAAAATAATTTTATTTTTCCCGCTTTCTATTTTTTATAAATTCATCGAAAAATATAAATCTTAATGATAAAGGATTTTACAGCCATTTACCTTCTACAATTAATTCGGCTGCTTAAGGAAATTGGGCTTTGGCGAAGTATCATTATAATTATCGCATCAGTAGCCGCCTTTAGTGCTTTTATAAACTCGGCACTTTTGAATCCTACAATGGCTGCACTAGCCCAATTTATATTAGTCTTTGCACTTCATGTCCAAAGAAAGGATAGGGATTTTTTAAAAATTGTAAATATTAATGATTGGCTTTTAAATTTTACCCATTATCACTTACTTTCTTTTCATGCCTATATAGTTCTTGCTTTTTTCTTCCATTTTATACCATTAATAATCCTTTTTACAATTATTTCTTTTATTCCTTTTTTAGATTTTAAGATCAAATCTTTTAATCCCATCCTTTTTGATTTTTCGAAATACATCCCTAATGGGAACTATGAATTAAAGAGTGGCACCAGGAAACATAAATTCTTTTTTTTAACATTTTATGTATTGGCAATAATTTTATATTCATATCCCATGGTGGCATTTTGTGTTATAGTGTTGTTCACATTTATGGTCACCTCATTTTACAATGAGGCTGAACCTTGGACCATGCTTGAAAGTTTTAAACTCCCGCCCAAGAAATTTTTATGGTTTAAAGTTAAAAGCCACTTAACTATATTTTGGGTTTTATGCCTGCCATTGGTTATGATATTTTTGATTATGCAGTTCCAATACTGGTATGTTATGCTTGCCCTTATTTTTGTTAGCTCTGTAATACAGGCACTAAGTATCTGTTTAAAATATACTTTTTATGAACCAGGGAAGCATTTCGACAATTCTATTTTTATCGGATTATATGTCTTGAGCATTTTCGTTATTTTCTTTATACCAGTGCCAATGATAATGCTCATACATTACGCCAGGAAAGCTACTGTAAACTTAAACCGCTACCTATATGATTACAATTAAAAACCTATGCTTAAGCTATGGCAATATTGAAGTTATCAAAGACTTAAACATGCAAATCTTAACAGGGACAATTCATGGCCTCGTGGGGCTCAATGGTTCAGGTAAAACAACTTTATTAAGTAGTATGTATGGTTTAAAGGCAGCCAATGCGGGCACAATATATTATTGTGGTGCAACATTGAAGAGAAGCGAAATTGGTTACCTGGAGACAAATAATTTTTTTTATAGCAGGATTACAGGGCGCGAATACCTGCACCTCTTCAGGTCAATCAATAACAACCTGCAAGGCTGGAATGAAATATTTGAGCTTCCTTTAGATAATTTTATTGAAAGCTATTCTACCGGGATGAAAAAAAAGCTGGCACTACTGGGAATTATATTGATGAACAAGCCGATATTGATACTAGATGAGCCTTTTAATGGCATCGACCTTGAAACTACACAAAAAATAAAGCTTATCATCCTGGCATTAAAAAAAAAATCAAAAACCATCATCATCACCTCCCACATCCTTGAGTCGCTTACCAGTATCTGCGATAGCATTAGCTACCTAAAAGAGAAGCGTGTTAAAAACTCATTTGATAAAGAAAATTTTAAAGAAATTGAAAATGAGATTTTCGGTTCATTTAATGAAGAAAACAATAATAAAATAAATGGATTAATGGAAAATACCTGATCTAAAAGGTAAAATGTTTCTTGGAGGGCGATACATATTAAAAATTTTCATTGAAAATAATTCCCAATATACATCATGAAATAATTAACACAATAACTAATAATTCCTTTATGGATATAAAAAAAGCCGAATTCTAAAATACTTAAAAATTTATTCTCCAATTACGAAACCTAATTTTATAGAACCTGTTCATAATCAAAAAAAAATAGGTTATGGCAAAAAATCGTGGCAAACAAGCAGATAAGCCCGGGGAAATTCCTGCCGCTGGTTGGAAAGACATTTTATTAAGGGTAAAAGATCAATTGGACCAGGACAATATTGAAATAATTGCCGCAGGAGTGGCATTTTATTTTTTCCTGGCGTTGTTCCCTAGTTTGGCTGCATTGGTATCTATTTATGGGCTGGTAATGGACCCCGCCCAGGTTACAGAACAAATGGACCAGCTTACATCTGTACTTCCTGAGCAGGCACATAATACTTTACATGATATTTTACAAAATATTGTCCAATCATCTAGCGATACCCTAGGCTGGGCTTTGGCGTTGGGGCTTGTTTTAAGTTTATGGAGTGCCAATAAAGGTACTAAATCCTTGTTTGAAGGAGTGAACATAGCTTATGATGAAGAAAACAAAAGGGGCTTTATCAGGCAAAATGCCTTAAGTTTATTATTTACCTTAGGGGCAATTATTGTAGGAATAATTTCAATTACTTTAATAGCAGGATTTCCTGCCTTTGTAGATAATCTGGGTTTGCCAGAAACTTTAAAAACAATTATTGGTTGGACAAGGTGGCTAATATTGGCTGTAATTGTAATGTTTAGTTTTTCGCTGATATACCAATATGCGCCATTACGCGATGATGCGAAGTTCAGATGGGTAAGCTGGGGAGCAGCAATAGCGACAATTTTTTGGATTGGCGGTTCCTTATTGTTCTCTTTTTATGTGACCAATTTTGGCAGTTACAATGAGACCTATGGTTCTGTAGCCGCAATCATAATATTGTTGCTTTGGCTAAACCTAACTTGTTTTATAATATTGCTAGGTGCTGAAATAAATTCTGAACTTGAACACCAGACTGCAAAAGATACAACAAAAGGTGCTGATAAACCCATGGGCCAAAGAGGCGCATACCATGCAGATCACGTTGCTGAATAGCGACACTTTTAAAAACCAGGAAGCTTATCTTTTGAACTGAATTAGGACGGATTATCGTGAGAGTTTGAATGCGATTTCCGGAAAAATTTTTATGCTGATATAATTTTAATGTTCGACTTTCTAAACATTTAAAAAAAAATGCTTGTTTCATTACTATACAACAATCTACTTCTGTAAGTTAGTGATAAATCTAAATTACTTATGAAATCACGTAGGGACTTTTTACATAAAATTTCGCTTTCTGCAATTGCTTTTCCTGCTATTCCATCATTTACTTCAACATTATTTGAAGATTACCTTCACCCCCAATATGATGGGCCTGTGTTAAGAGTGGCCATTATGGGATTGGGAAGCTATGGTACCCGAGTAGCAGAGGCTATGCAATCAAGCAAAAAAGCTAAACTGGTAGGCGTTATTAGTGGCACACCAGAAAAAATTAAAGATTGGCAGAATAAGTATAAGATACCGCAAAAGAATTGCTATAATTATGAGAATTTTGATAGCATGAAAAATAACCCTGAAATAGATGCTGTATATATCATTACTCCAAATGGGCTACACCACAATCAAACCTTAAGGGTAGCACAAGCGGGAAAACATGTAATTTGTGAAAAGCCGATGGCAATAAATGCCAAAGAAGGCCAGGAGATGGTTGATGCCTGCAAAAAAGCCAATGTTAAATTGTTGGTTGGCTATAGGATGCACTTTGAGCCCAATACACTTGAGATTGTCCGAATGAGAAAAGAAGGAGAACTAGGCAAAATATTATTTTTCCAGGGGTTGAGCGGATTTCAAATAGGCGATCCGAATCAATGGAGGCTGGACAAGAAACTTGCTGGTGGTGGAGCTATGATGGATATAGGAATTTATGCCGTTAACGGGGCTCGTTATATGGTAGGTGAAGAACCTGTATGGGTTACAGCGCAAGAAACAAAAACCAATAAAGATAAATTTAAAGAAGGAATTGATGAGACCATACAATTTCAATTTGGATTTCCCGGTGGGGCGGTAGCTTCCTGCCTTTCTACCTATTCTATGAACAACCTGGACCGCTTTTTTTTAAACGGTGACAAAGGGTTTGCAGAATTGCAACCCGCCACAGGATATGGGCCCATTAAAGGGCGTACCCATAAAGGTGAATTGAACAAACCTCATGTAGTGCATCAAACCATCCAAATGGATGAAATGGCAAGCATTATTTTAGAAGGGAAAAAACCTATAGTACCTGTAGATGGTGAAGAAGGCTTAAAAGATCTTAAAATTATTGATGCTATTTATCAGGCCACGAAAACTGGGATTAAAATCAAATTAAATTCTTAAGCCTTTGCTATTTGAAAGGCCCTAAATCCAGCCAATTCTGCCCCACCCCTATAGGGATTTTTAAGGCCTCAATTGCTGTTTTCATAAGAAATAGATGACATATATCTTCCGGGGCCTTTACCTGTTTGCTTATAGTCGCTCATGGCAGTTTTTCGCTCCAAAGAATAGCTATAGAATGTTGCGTCCAGGTGCGTGGGTTTCTCTTTAAAAATTATTTAATAAAGATAATTGCAGAATCCATGCAATGGGTGCGGTATTCATGCCGGAAGAGCTCACAATGCTTTGGTTGATCATGCAAATTGTGCCCTGTACAGGAGCGGTAAAACATGTAAAAAAAATATTTTGTTCTACTCATACCAGTTTTACCTTATATTCTGAAACATACCTTAGAACAGCCAACTCCTTGGCTTTGGCCTCAAACATAATATCAACCACTTTGCCATACCTTTTTACATGGGAATAAATATAATCAGCATGTGCAGGGGCAGTGGAGGATTTATCTTCAAATTTTTTCTTTGAGC
Source organism: Bacteroidota bacterium (assembly GCA_030857845.1). Lineage (GTDB taxonomy): Bacteria > Bacteroidota > Bacteroidia > Cytophagales > Cyclobacteriaceae > JALZND01. Next base: position 10,410 of record JALZND010000058.1, read on the forward strand.
TTGAGAAATGAACAATGGGCACTATTTCTTCTGGCCATGTAGCCAGTGCAGCCATCATTGCCTCATCCTCTGTCCATCCACCTGTGCAAAACTGGTGGTGCAAATAATCGAAAACAATGGGAACACCCGTCCGCTCATGGATTTCCAACAAATCTTTTACAGAATACATATTGATTTTATCGTCATTTTCGACCGTCAACCGGCGTTTGACGCATTCTGGAAGCAACTGAAAATTTTCTGAAAACCTATTTATTGCAGCATTTTTATCTCCATAAGCACCTCCTACATGGACGTTGATTTTTGCAAATGGTGATTGTGGAAGCCCCAAAAGGTCCATAATCTCTCCATGTTGCCGCAGGTCTTTTATGGTATTGTGCAATACTTTGGTATTATTGGTAGCAAGCACATCAAATGGGCCAGGATGAAAAGTCAACCTCAGGTTGCCAGCCATTAATTTTTCTCCTGCACATGCCATGATATTTTTTATTTGAACAAAATCAGGCAGTTCTTCAAATTCATACTCGCTCATCCAGGGGAACATATCGCTGCTCATCCTGTACAAGAGGATGTTGTTTTCTATATTCCAGTCAATAATTTTAGAAAAGTCTATAAGGTTTTTAAGAACCAGCTCTGAAACGTATCCTGTGCCTTTGGCAAGGAATGTTTTTTTGACCATGCTCCTGTTTACCTGTACTTTTTCTTTTGCAAGCCCAACATTTATGCAAGCATATCCTACCCTCATACCTATATAATTTTAGTATGAACTGCATATTAAAAAGAAGGTTTAAACTCAATGGAAGTGAATTATATCTTATAATTATTAATAGATATATCTGGTTATAAATTTATTAAATTACCTCCACCACTTTCTCATATCCAGATAATCAAGGAAATACAATAGCTTGATAGAAAGGTTATTGTTTTGAGGGGCAGCTATGGTCCTATCAGCATTTCGGAAATAGCGGGAGCTGAACTCTTCGTCAGAGGTAAAGATCGAATTTTTCCAAACAATGTGCAAAAAGCTTCCGGGTGCAAATTGCAAGGTATAAACAGCATCAATATTAAAAAAATTGATGTTGTTGTAATCTATGTCTTCACCATTGTAATTATAAGGTTGCAAGCTTCCGTCTTGCTGCAATGCAAATAACTCTTTTGGGTTTACTTTGCTCCAATAATGCCTTGCCCTGAAGGTTATGCCTGATTTATTGTTGAAACTATATTTCAGTCCTAAAACATTTTCTACCGTTAACCTGTCACGCCTGGAAAATAAAATGTCATTCCCGGACTTTTTATAAAAGCCTGCATCGTTTATTCGCGGTTCCCTCATAATGCTATGACTGATGGAAAACCGGTCGTTGAATCTATAGCGCTGTGAAACCATATATTCATATATCCTGCCGTTAAACATATCAGGAAGTGCTGTAAAAAAGTAAGAGCCCACAAAGTATTTTTTTGCTTCATTGCTTTCAACCCATACATTATAGCGCCAGGAAGAAGGTGTCCTATATACACTACCTGCTGTCCGCGGCTCATAAAAGTCATTTCCTTCAGCATTATAGCCTATAAATGCTCCTGCAAACCATAGGTTTTTAAATTGCATATTGGCATTTATATTGGTGTTATAAAACTGGTAATCTCCTGGTTGAAACCTTCTGCTATAGGTATTATTATAATTAATTTGTACCCGGTTGTATATTCCTTTTGGCTTCAGCCAGCGGTAACCCAACCAGGCATAATGATCCAGGAAATTGTTGTTGAACTGAATGCCCATATCATTGATGTTGTATTGATCGTCAGTTAGCTCCTGGCTTAATTGAAAGAGGAAAAGTCCGCTGGATTTTCGGAAACCCGCCTGATGGGAATAACCTGTTGAAGCCACACCATTTACCTCTGTTAGGTGGCTCACAGCAACTTTTCCGCTCCAGTTGTAAGAATTTTTTTTATTGTTCATATCGAACAAGGCAGCACTTACATTGGCATCGTAATCATTGCCGCCACGAAAGGTATTCGTGTTTATGAATGAAATAGAAGAATTGTTTTTCAGGGTTTGGTCAAAGACTATAATATTATAGTTAGTGAGTGGTGTTGTCTGTATATACCGTTTTTCACTTAACTCATTTTCTATTTCTGCATACATATTTTTAGTGACTGCATTGAACAAGCCAACTCCCAAACCTTTTTTAGTACGTCCTGAAATTTTAGTTGCATTAATTAATTTTGCTTCCCGTGGGTTTTTCAGGATTTGCTCTCCTGCTTCCATTGATTCTTGTACGCTGTAATAATGTAAAGGCTGTGCCCCAATGCGCCTTGAATAAAACAGGTCCCCTTTGCTGAACAGCTCAGTGCCTTCATTAAAGA
>JALZND010000354.1 GCA_030857845.1 Bacteroidota bacterium
ATAGAGATGCCCTGCTCTAAAAATCAGGGTTCACAATGCTCAAAATCAGAAAGGAGGAGATAAAAAAACAAAATATATGAAAATGTTGACATCCAATGGATTTTGGATGGGTAGAATTCCATGCCTAGAGGTGAGCTTTTATCAAAATGTTTTTTTCAAGCGTAATTGCTGCAAGTAACCCTGGAGCTTTTGAAACTCACCAAGCTTAATTCGCGACCCCATAGGGGAGCAGCAGTGATGTAGGTCTTTATGCCTGAAATTGGGGTTGCAGGGATAGGTTTGCGGGGATTTCGGGCATTAAGTCCGGTGAAGTTTCTTGATATAAATAGCGGTAAAGTTTCAGAGGGCACGGATGACCAAAATTTTCTTTATGGTACGCTAATTTGGAATTATAGGCATTTGTGTTGCTAATTGCATGTATAAACTTTATGAATCTTTCTACAGCCCGTTATGCGAGGAAAAGAAGTTGGTATTAGAAAAGTGCTTGGAGGAAAGCGGAACCAGCTGGTGTTTCAATTTTTAAGTGAAACATTTCTAATAACTTTTACAGCTACATTAATAGCTTTTTTAATGGCTGAGTTGCTTCTTAATTCATTTCAGGAACTGATTGGTGTAACACCAGATTATAATTTTATTTCTGATCCTAATTTTGAAAAGCTAAGGTTAGTTGCACCATGCCTCAACAAAGTCTTTATCCCAATGTTCCTAAATTATTGAATATTTAAATGCCAACTGCCACAGCAAATTTGAAACAATCCTGGAAAATCATATAAAGGTATGCTGAAGTGGTAAATTATTAATAATAGATAAATGCAGTGTAGTTCTAGTATTCAACAAAAAAAACATATGGGACCACATAATATTAATGAGGCCAAGAAAAAGAAATTAATTATGGAATGGTGCAAATTAAAAACATCGGTTGAAAAGGAAGGATACCACTTTAGTTTTACGATTATATATTAACAAACCTTTTTCAAGCAATTACAAAAAAAATCAATCGCATCATTTACAAAAACTTTATCATTTTTCATTCAAGATCATTAATATTGCATTGCGAAATATTATTACATAAAAGCGCCTTCAATGCTTCCTGTATTTAGGATAAAGATAAAAAACCTCTAATAGTAATACTATTAGAAATTTAATTTACTATTTTTAGGCCGCCAAAATAATTCATCATAAGATTGAACATAAATAAAACTCCTTAAATAAAAAATGCCTAAAGACCCCAGCATAAAATCAGTATTAATTATTGGAAGTGGCCCCATTATCATAGGGCAAGCAGTGGAGTTTGATTATTCAGGATCTCAAGCGGCCCGTTCGTTGCGGGAAGAAGGAATAGATGTTTCTATTATAAATTCGAACCCTGCAACCATTATGACCGATAAGGTAACAGCCGATACGGTTTATCTTTGGCCTTTGGAATACAAATCTATCATTAAAATTCTCGAAGAAAAAAAGAGAGATGGCAAACAGATAGACGCGGTACTCCCTTCTGTGGGTGGACAAACGGCCTTGAACCTTGCCATTAAATGTGATGAAATGGGCATATGGAAGAAGTATGGGGTAAGGATGATTGGTGTGGATGTAAATGCCATAAACACAACAGAAGACAGGGAACTGTTCCGGAAAAAAATGGACGAAATTGGTGTGGGCACTGCACCTGCCAGGATTGCAAGATCTTATTTAGAAGGAAAAGAAGTTGCCCAGGAATTTGGGTTTCCTTTGGTGATCCGGCCTTCTTTTACTTTGGGAGGAACAGGTGGCTCTGTTATCTATAAAGCTCAGGATTTTGATGCAGCACTAAATAATGGCTTGCACGCATCGCCTATCCATGAAGTTTTGATAGATAAAGCTGTAATTGGATGGAAAGAATATGAGTTGGAACTCCTCAGGGATTCCAACGACAATGTTGTAATTGTATGTTCTATCGAGAATTTCGATCCTATGGGCATCCATACCGGCGATTCTATTACTGTGGCACCGGCAATGACCCTTTCCGATACTACATTTCAAAAAATGCGCGATATGGCCATTATGATGATAAGGGCTATTGGAAATTTCGCTGGAGGCTGCAATGTGCAATTTTCTGTAAGTCCTGACGAGAAAGAAGAAATAATCGCCATAGAAATAAATCCAAGGGTTTCCCGCTCTTCTGCGCTTGCTTCTAAAGCAACAGGATATCCTATAGCCAGGATTGCCGCTAAATTGGCTATTGGTTACCACCTTGATGAACTTAAGAACCCCATTACATTAGATACCTCAGCATTGCATGAACCCACACTGGATTATGTAATTGTTAAGATCCCCCGGTGGAATTTTGATAAATTTAAAGGCGCTAACAGAAAACTAGGATTTCAAATGAAGTCTGTAGGAGAGGCAATGGGGATTGGCCGTTCTTTTCAGGAGGCTTTGCAAAAAGCTTGTCAGTCATTGGAAATAAAGAGAAATGGATTAGGGGCTGATGGAAAGGAACTTTCCAACCAACAAGAAATCCTTCACAGCCTTGAATTTCCTTCATGGAACCGTATATTCCATATTTATGATGCGTTTAAACTGGGAATACCTATTAAAACCATCCAAAAGCTAACCCATATTGACCCCTGGTTCCTGCACCAGATAGAAGGTTTATTGGTCCTTGAGAGAGAAATAGATAAATATAATATAGATAATATACCAAGAGAGTTGTTGATGTCGGCCAAGCAGAAGGGGTATGCCGACAGGCAAATCGCACACCTGCTTAGGTGCCTGGAAAGCCAGGTATATAAAAGGAGGCTTGAGTTGAATATAAACAGGGTGTATAAAATGGTAGATACTTGTGCTGCAGAATTTGAAGCAAAAACACCTTATTTTTATTCAACCTTTGAAGAACAGGAAAGTGAAGTTTTCCCAACGGACAAGAAGAAAATTGTAGTATTGGGATCTGGGCCAAACAGGATAGGGCAGGGGATCGAGTTTGACTACTCATGCGTACATGGAGTATTGGCAGCGAAAGAATGTGGTTATGAAACTATCATGATCAATTGCAATCCCGAAACTGTTTCAACAGACTTTACTACAGCAGATAGGTTATACTTTGAGCCTGTGTTCTGGGAGCATATTTTTGATATCATACAAGCTGAAAAGCCCGAAGGTGTCATTGTGCAATTAGGAGGTCAAACAGCCTTAAAACTTGCAGAAAAACTAAACAGGTATGGGATTAAGATAATTGGGACATCTTATGATGCACTCGACCTTGCAGAAGACAGGGGCAAGTTCTCAACACTTTTAAAAGAAAACGATATACCATACCCACTTTTTTCTGTTGCAACAACAGCAGAAGAAGCTATTGACCATGCAAGGGAATTGGGTTTTCCTTTATTGGTGAGACCTTCCTATGTACTTGGAGGTGAAAGTATGAAAATAGTAATAAATGAAAGGGAACTTGAGCAACACGTCGTCAATGTATTGAAAGACATTCCTGGCAATCTTTTATTATTAGACCATTTTCTAGAGAATGCAATAGAGGCAGAAGCGGATGCTATTTGTGATGGAGAAGATGTGAAAATCATCGGAATTATGGAACATATAGAACCTGCAGGTATACATTCAGGCGATTCACATGCTTTACTTCCTCCTTTTTCATTGAGCCAGAACAGCATAGAGCTTATTGAAAAATATACAAAGACCATTGCACTTGCCCTCAATACAGTAGGACTTATAAATATTCAGTTTGCGATAAAGGATGAAACAGTATATGTGATTGAGGCAAATCCACGCGCTTCACGTACTGTTCCTTTTATTGCAAAAGTCTATGATGAACCTTATGTTAATTATGCCACTAAAGTAATGTTGGGGCATGTAAAAATCAAGGACATAGATTTTAATCCCAAAAGGAACGGCTATGCCATTAAAATCCCTGTTTTTTCATACAATAAGTTTCCTGAAATAAACAAGGAGCTCGGCCCTGAAATGAAATCAACAGGTGAGGATATATTTTTTATAGAAAACCTTCAAGATGAATTTTTTCAGAAGATATACAGTGAAAGAAATCTATATTTAAGTAAATAGAACATTAAGGCCAAAAATAATTGGCCTTAATGTTTTTAATTCGGTTTTGCTTTCCATCAACAAATTAGCCCATGCTTTGGTATCCTTACACCCAAATGAAGCGAAAAGCGCCCTTTCCAATAGTAAAAAAAGGGGAGGGGGTAAGGTTACATTTAGAAGATGGCAATATACTTATAGAT
>JALZND010000355.1 GCA_030857845.1 Bacteroidota bacterium
ACTTTATTTATTGTAACCATTGTCACCACTACTCTTGCAGGTGCTGAATTTACAACAGGCAGGTCACTGATCTTTGGCGATCCATTAATGGGATGGGGTGATTTTTTAACAGGCTTTCAGTATTCTTTTCCTTTTTTACTGTTCCTCACGGTACATGAATTTGGACATTATATTACGGCGAGATTATATCAAATACGCGTAACGTTGCCTTACTACATCCCTTTTTGGTTTGGTTTTATCCCATCTTTTGGAACAATGGGTGCAGTAATTAAAATCCAGGGCGTTATATTTTCAAGAAAACAATTTTTTGATATTGGTGTAGCAGGACCTTTGGCAGGTTTTGTTTTAGCAGTAGGGGTACTTTGGTATGCATTTTTGCATTTGCCACCTCCTGAACATATTTTTAACATTCATCCTGAATACGAGCAATTTGGACTGGATTATGCAAATCATGTGTATCAGGGAAATAGTGGAGGGAGCATTGCAATAGGCAGCAATTTGCTATTTTACTTCTTTTCAAATTATGTAGCGCCAGATCCTTCTTATGTCCCAAATCCATATGAAATTATTCATTACCCTTGGATATTAGCTGGATATCTCGCTCTATTTTTCACATCCCTAAACCTGATGCCAATAGGACAGCTGGATGGAGGGCATATATTATATGGGTTATTTGGTTTTAAAAGCCATGAAAAAATTTCCAAAATCCTTTTTGTCGGCTTTGTTTTTTATGCTGGGTTGGGATTGATTACTGCCAATGACCACCCTGATGATTTGCTGTGGGGTGTCCCTTTATATTCCTTGTTTTTATATAATGCTTTGTACAATGTGTTTGAAGATATAAAAAACAAGCTCCTTTTAACAATTTCTGTTTTTGCTGTTCAATATCTTCTTACTTTTATTTTTCCAGACATAACCGGTTACGCTGGCTGGTTACTATTTGCATTGCTAATAGGAAGGGTTTTAGGGATTCAACATCCTCAGGCAATTTATGATGACCCACTAGACTGGAAAAGGAAAACTTTAGGATGGGTTGCCTTTATAGTTTTCATACTTTGTTTTAGCATTGAGCCTTTTTTGATTGATTAACAACAAAATATTTACCTAATTTATTGTTAAACTTGTTTTACATCACAATCAGAATATGACAAAGAATTATTTAGTAATGTTTAGTTTGTTGATCATCAGTAGTTGCAATCAAATAGATATTGATAATGATGCACCCGCTTGTATTCGCACTAAAATAAAAGCTTTTTCAAAAGAATCTTGTAAAGATGGGGCTGTTAAAGAATATTCATTTCAGGATGCCACAGTTTACCTATTTGAGCCCGGCACTTGTGGAGCAGATATGACTGCTGAAGTGTTAGATTCAAATTGTAATACAATAGGACATTTGGGTGGAATTATAGGGAATACGATTATCAATGAAGAAGATTTTTCAAATGCTGAAAGCCTAAAGACTATTTGGGAGCGATGATCTTTAAAGGATTTTCTTAAGCTAGACTATAACTCTTGTGTGTATTTTTTTATACCAGAATTACTGAGTGTAAAATTTACCCTAATGCTAAATTTTTCTTATATGATGGGGATATTTATCAATGTAATCTAGGGATTGCTTATAATACTTATAGGTCGATTTATTTAAATATTTTTCCATATCAACACTATCATCTCTATATCTTGTCAACCACGCCATAGCGTAGGCTATCATTTGTTCTGGTAAATAACCTTGTGAATTCATTCTCCATCCAGAATTTGAGGCATTAAAATTGAATTTAGAATTCGATAAAAATATCCCAAAACCATAAGTTATGGCTGTTAGATCTGTTAGTGGCTCATCATTAACTTCAATCCTATTTTCACCAAGTAAAATATAATGTGAAAGTTCATGAGAAATAGTAGAGATTAGGTTTATTGTATTTTTTAATTGCCCAATTTCAATCCAAATCTGCTTAATTCCTTCTTCTTTTTCTGAATACTTTCCAGAAGAACCCTTGAAGTTACCTTTTAAATTTTTTGATAAAGTTGTACCTAATCCTTCAGAAAATTCCTGGGTTTGCTCTGAATAAAACATTAATTCTATATCCCATCCCTCTATTTGCATTAACTCTTTTATACTATTTAATAAATAAACAGCATCCTCCTCTTTTTGCTGAAAGTTATAATCGAAAATATCTTTTGTTGGAGTAATTGTGAATAAGTTTTGGAAGTGTTCTTTTCCAAATTCTTCAGATAACCAAAGCAAATTATCCTCTATCCATTCTTTGTCGTTTTCTGTTACAGGTAAAGTAGGCTTATTGCTCCAGAACATCGATATTAAGGTTATTAAATGAAGGTAAATAAATCAACACGCAACACTTTCTCTGCATATAATCAATTTTCTGGTTTTAAGGTATAAATAAAGAATAAAATTTTCAACATTCCTCAATTATTTTATTTTATACTTTTACTTATTCTATCACTCTCAACCTTTCAGATCAATAATTAAACCTTATCATAAAATCTGTATCACCTGCTTTATTCGTTTGGAGTGAAAAGCTAAAACCATGGTTATACAGTATTTCTTTGGTTAGGGTAAGGCCAATGCCCTGCCCTTCCCTTTTGCTGCTAAAAAATGGCGAGAATAATTTTTGCTGAAGCTCTGGATCTATACCTCTCCCAGTGTCCCGGATGATCAACTGCGAGGGGTTTTGAGAGGTGATAAAGATTATTTTTCCATCTTTTTCAATAGATTCAATTGCATTCTTAATGATATTGATCATGACTTGCTCCATTTGTTGCTCATCAAAATGCAAAGTGAAATTTACACCTTCATATGAAAAATGAAATTCAATATTCTTTTGCTTGCAGATTTCACTAAACAACGAAGCCTGGTTGGTCAAAAAAACATGAAGGTCATGGGCTTCTTTTTTCACAACCGGCAGCCTTACCACATCAGCGAAGTTTGACATGAACTTTGCCATTCGCTTGTTCCTGTCGGTACAAACCTGAAGAATCTGATAGTAATCCTCGTCATCAGAAAATTTAGATTTTTTTACTGAATCAAGGATAGAGTTCACCGCCCCTACTGTATTGTTAATCTCGTGAGACATCATATGTACAACTTTCTCATAGGCTTTCTTTTCTGTTTTCAAAATTTCTGCGGTGAGCTCTTCCATAATGATGAAATGTTGGTGAAATCCCTTATGGATGAAATGTGCTTTATGGCATTTATAGATTTGAGAGCCATATCCCTGAATTACTTTAGATTCGTTGGCAGGTAAGGCTTCAAGCTGACTGGCTAGTGGATGTAGAATTTCATCAAGCGTTTTACCAATCAACTTATCATGTTTCAAACCAAGATATTTGTGTGCAGACGGATTTACTGCTTGAATTTTATTGTCATAGTCCAGAATAATGATTCCTGAAGGAGATGCACGAATCAATTTATCTAAAAAATGATGCTGCTCATTGGCGCCAATCCGCTCTTCACGTAGCTGGCCAATCATTCTATTGTAAACATCTATTATTTGATCTAACTCATAATGTCCCATTTTTACAAATTCCATTGAAAAATCTTTTTCCTTTAAAGTCTCCAGGCCTGCCGCCAAAATATTCAAAGGTTTCACAAAAGCCCTGTATAATTTTGTTGTAATAATGACCGAGCCAATGATCAATAATTCAGAAACTACAAAAAACGTGGTATTATATTCCCATAGAAAGTATGCCATCATAGCCATAATGCTATGGATAAAAACGGCAAAAAGGATAAACCTATTCCTGAGCTTCATAAGGAATATTATATTTATCAAGCCTTCTGTAAAGTGCGCCACGGCTAATGCCTAATGAGCGTGCAACTTTGCTGATATTACTTTTATGGTGTTCCAATGTTTTGAGGATCATGGACCTTTCCATTTCATCCAAAGTTAAAGTGCCTACTGCAGGTAAAGTTTTATCCATGATATTTTTTGCTTGAGGACTCATCTGCCCCATAAAATCTTCTACGTCCAATGTATCTTTTGGAGAAACCAAAACAGTGCGTTCTACAAGATTTTTAAGTTCCCGGATGTTTCCCGGAAGAGGTAGCTCTTTTATCCATTTAGAAGCTGCTTTTGTTACCTGCAAATCTTTCCTTTTATAAACTTCTTTCATGGTTTGAAGAAAAAAATCCAACAGAAGAGGAATATCTCCAGTCCTTTCTCTTAATGCAGGAAGCTTAACTGTAATAAGATTTACCCTGTAAAAAAGA
>JALZND010000356.1 GCA_030857845.1 Bacteroidota bacterium
ATGCAATTGGAAATTTAAAGGACACGCACTTATCAAACTTTTTCAACAGGGTGGCTTATAGAAAAGGGAGAACAGCAGCAGTAAGTGCCACAGCACGAAAACTGGCAGTAATTATCTGGAATATGATCGCCAGGAAGCACAATATAATTTTCCTATTCAATACCTGTTTCTGGACGAGAAAAGAAAACTGAAGCTGGTGCAGAGGATTAAGAAAAACATTATTAAATTAGACCTAAAAACCAGAAGATGTTGGATTTCTACCTATATTAAATTGACGTTAGTCAGAATACAATTATTAACAAGAACATGGATTCAAGAAAGAATAAAACCCTTGATCGCAGGGAATTTATTGAGATAAGCGCAAAAGGTGCTGCATCAATTAGCCTGGCTTCACTTCCTGTTCTATCTGGTTGTGCTGATAGCAATACAACTAAAACTGTATTCGGAGCCTGCTATCATGATTGCCCCGACAGATGCAGCTGGAAGGTAACTGCCGTGGGAAATAAAGTGACAGATTTTCAGGCAAGCAAAAATAATCCATATACTGCCGGTAATCTGTGTAATAAGATGGTCAGCTTTCCTAATGATGTGACCTTCCATCCTGATCGGATTTTATCACCACTTAAAAGAAGCGGACCAAAAGGAAGCGGTGAGTTCACAAAAATCAGTTGGGAGCAATGGTAAAGTAAAAGCAACCATAGTGTTTACTTCAATAAAGAAAATTAAATGGATTTTTTACAGCAAATGCTCCCGGAGCATTCAGGTCTTTAAAATATTGTAAACAATTTAAATGGGAAAAAGAACGCTGGATCTCAGAAAAGTCTTTGGAATGATCATTACCTATGATGAAATTTAGCTTATATGTCCTCCATAACGATGAATTACAATGATGTTATGATCCCGGTTAAGCCTCCTTATAGGTTGGTTAAGGTTATAGATGGTATTGGTCAACTTATGGGATATAGATGAATTAAAACCGGCTGATCCAACAGGTGGCTCTGCCAATAAAAAAATGATGAAGCATTTACAGCCATTGTATTGGTATCTAAACAGGAATTTATGAACAGAAAATAAATGGTAAATTGGTAGCCTCGTTTCGCAGCCAATTTTTCTTTCATTTTTGTATGTTAAAGCACAAGGTTAAATTTAAAAAATTAAAATTTATGATCTTTAAATTTGCTGCCAGGAACCTCCTAAAGAGGCCATTTCTTAATCTGGTAAAAGTGGTAGGGCTAAGCCTGGCGTTGAGCGGTATTTTGCTTATTGTATTGTTCTTAAAAAATGAGCTGACCTATGATAGCTCCCATTCCAAAGCGGATAATATTTACCGGTTCACTGTTTCCAATCAATTTTTAGATTCAGAAAAGTATTTTGCCAGGGTATTAAACACAGAATATATACCCCATATGTCTGAATATTTTTCGGAGATAGAAAATTATGTAAGGTTAATACCCATAAATGGCGGTGTTGTAAAGCATGAAGAAGAATTCATCAAGGTCAACCAGGCTTTTCAATGTGACAGTACATTCTTTAAGGTATTCGATGCCCAGCTTTTAATGGGCAATCCCCACCAACTATTAAATCATCCCGGGTCAATGGTGGTTTCGGAAAGTTTTGCAAAAAAAGTATTTGGAAAACAAAATCCTATAGGCCAGATATTGACTTTACCGGCAGGCCAGTATTATGGACAAAAAATAGATTTTACCATCCAGGGCATTATGAAGGATTTTCCTCAAAACAGCCATTTCCATCCTGAATTCATTGCTACTCCCGGAGATGAAAATGCTTTTAACCAGTGGGCCTGGACTTATTTATTATTATCTGACCATGCCCCTCCCGGGAATATATCCTCAGGATTTAAAGAATTTTTTGCTTCACATATTGGGAAAGGAATTGATGAAATAGAAACAGAAGCCCAATTACAAAATATCAGGAACATACACCTGCATTCCCATAAACTCCGGGAGATAGAGGCAAACAGCAATATGTTTGTTATTTATACCCTTTCCATTGCTGCTTTAATTTTACTGTTCATTGCCCTGATCAATTATGTAAATCTTAACATTGGCATGGCCAATTTTAGTGAAAAATACCTATTTGTCAGCAGAGTGGTGGGCTCTTCCAATTGGATGAGCCTGAAATATTTTTTATACGAAGGATTGATCATTGCAACAGTATCTATGGTATTAAGCGCTTTTATTACAACCCTGGCTCATGGTTTCATCCAGGAACAATTTGCCTTAAATCTCTTCCATGGAAATTTTATGTTGGTTTTAGCGGTGGTATTCCTGTTTATTATACTGAGCCTCCTGGTGGGGATTTTACCTTTAAGTAAACAAGTTTTAATTTCTAAAAAATCATCATTAAACTACAGGCACCAGATCAGTTTCAACAGAAAGGGAATAAGCAAAACCCTGATAGTTTTACAATATACCATTTCAATAGCCTTGATAGTAGCGGTAATAGTAATCCAGCGCCAAACCAGCTTTGCCCTGCAAAACAGCATGGGAGTTGAAGCTGAAGAGCTGGTTTGTTTTGAAAATGTGCATTCTGATGTTCAAAGCAAATTTGAGCTATTTAAAGAAGAGCTGCTAAAAAACAATTCTATAAAATCTGTTTCGGCCATGCTTGAACCTCCCGGGGGAGAGGCCAACGACATGATGCGATTTAAAATGGAAGGCTACACTGCCAGCGAAATGGAAAATGACAACATGATTGGCATTTTCCCCTGTGACTACTCTTTTGCCAGCATCTTCAATTTGAATTTTTTAAGTGGCCGTAATTTTTCGCAAAAGAACGGCGACAATGAAGGTTCGGGAGAGTATATCATCAATGAATCGGCACTGAGAAGGTTAAATTACAGCAATCCGGAGGAGATTATAGGAAAAGAATTCGGGCTCTTTTTCAGCCAGCCAGAAATTAAAATTCCCTCCGGTAAAATAATTGGTGTGGTCGAAGATTTTCACCTTTCAAGCTTAAAGAAAAAGGTAGAACCTTTGGTTTTATTTAAAAGGGAGGACCTTTGGCTCATGAACTTTGTCGTGTCATTTCAGCCAGGCAGGCAAAAAGAAGCTTTGTCTGACCTGGAAACCGTGTGGACCAAAATGTATCCTGAGCATCCCTTTCAATACGGGTACGTCAGTGCCATGTACAGGCAGGTCTATCAAACTGAACTATTGCAGGCAAAGCTGTTATCTGTTTTTACCTTCGTAGCTTTATTTATTTGCTCGATGGGCCTTTTAGGAATGTCACTCTTAACCACACAGCGTCGTACCAAGGAGATAGGAATCAGGAAAGTTAATGGGGCCAGGATCAGTGAATTAATGATCATGCTCAACTGGTATTTTTTAAAATGGATCATGATATCTTTTTTAATAGCTATTCCCTTAGTGGTAATGGCTATGAACAAGTGGCTGGAAAATTTTGCTTATAAAATTGATCTTAGCTGGTGGATTTTTGCTCTGGCTGGTATAGTGACCATATGCATTGCTTTTTTAACTGTTTCTGTGCAATCATGGAAAGCGGCCAACACAAATCCGGTAAAGGCATTGAAGTACGAGTAAAGGCTTTCCTTTGGAGATTTCAAGATCCGGAGGTCCATAATTTTAATGAAATAAAGATGCTGCTTGGAACAATTCGTTTACGTCAATCACTAGTTTGATTGAATTAGTCTCAGGTATTGATTCCCCAAAAGAATTTGAACTTCGAAAATTGATCCTTCCATTGGATTGGTTCTCAGTATTACATCACCGAAAATATCCGAGAGGCTGGCATTTCAACCGGAAATACATTTTATCAAAGCAAATTTTTCTAATTTGGTAATTGCAAAATATCAATTACATTCTATTTACCATCATAACTCTATAGATCTGACTACAATTTCAATTCCTGTGTCTTTAAAATATGCCATTCCTTTTAAGAAAAATTCTTTATTTTTTCACCTGGGTGGCAATTTTGATTTTCACCTGAATACCAATTCAAAATGGGTAAGTGAAACCCATTTTAACAATAATATATTCACAAAATAAAGTTATGCCTTTTTAATGAAAAATGCCAAACAAGGATATTGGGGAGGAATCGAATTCTTAAAATCATATCATAAATTTGAAGGTGGCCTTACATTAAGGTATTATAGAACAACAATACTTAATTATGGCCCCAATCCGGTTGTATATGTCAATCGGCTTTCATTGGCGGCTATATTATATAGATG
>JALZND010000059.1:0-5987 GCA_030857845.1 Bacteroidota bacterium
GGTTTATTACTTGCACCAGAAAAAGGTGCAGAAACACGTGCCCGTCTCTCCAGTACAGCAGAAGATTTTTTGCAAGATATAGAAGAAGCTTGGGGAATTAGCCCAGAAAAAATAAAAGAATTTAGAGATACTGCTTTAGCTGAAATTGAAAAGCTAAAACAAAAATTTTCAGATCCTGAAAAAAATTAATAGATTGAAAGAATTGAAAAGGGCTGATTAATTGGCCCTTTTTTTATAGTATCTCAGTGAATCCTCCACTTGTGCAAGTGAAATTGTTTGGTCAAAAACCGAATTTCCTATAGCAGATATCAATGTACATTTTATTTCTGCATTTTCATTTTTTTTGTCCTGAAGGGTATCTTCAGCAATCTTTGAAATAAGTTGATCGTCAATATCAACTTTTCCATATATGGCTAGTATGAAATTTTCAATTTCATTAAATGTTTCTTGTGAAAGACCTGCCATTAGGAGGGAAAGGTAACTTTCACAAATCATTCCAATAGCAATTGCTTCCCCGTGCAACAAAGGTTTGTCTGTTTCCAGGAAATGACTTTCTACCGCATGGCCAACGGTATGGCCAAAATTCAATATTTTCCTCAATCCTTTTTCCAAAGGATCTTCCTGCACAACTTTATATTTTATTTCGATGGATTGAGCCACAAAATCTTCCCAATCCCCATCTTCAATATTTTTAGAGATAATTGCTGACCAGATGGAAGCATCAGCGATTAGGCTATGTTTTATTATTTCAGCATACCCTGACTTAATTTGATTTTTCTCAAGTGTTTTGATAAAGCCAGGATGTACTAAAACAAATTTTGGGTCTTTGAAAACACCAATATGATTTTTTAAGCCTTCAAAATCAATTCCGAGTTTACCACCAATACTTGCATCTACCTGCGATAGCAGCGTAGTAGGAATATTAATGAATTCGATCCCCCTTTTATAAGTTGCTGCACAAAAACCGCCCATATCACCAATAACTCCTCCACCTAAGTTTATTAGCAAGGATTTGCGGTCAAAATGATTTTCGGTGAGTTTTTTCCAGATTTCACTACAGGTATGCAGTGTCTTGTTTGCTTCACCACTTTTAATCATGATGATTTGATGTTTAGGCAAAAAATCTTTTACCAGGGGATAGCAAAGGGTATGGGTATTTTCATCAACTAAAATCCCTGTTTTACTGAATTTGTGTTCAGTAAAAAGGGATTTTAAAGATGTTTCTAAAGTATTGGTTATGATGATGCTGTTAGGCAACATTATCAGTAGGTACAGTTGGATTGTTCATAAGGTCTGTCTGTCTCCTGATAGATTCATTATGAATAATTTTATATAATTCTGTGATGTATTTAGGGTCCAAGCCAAAAGATTCGCCCCATTCCGCCCTACTTTTGAAAATATCGTTCCAGCGGTCAACCTGAAATACAGCTACGTTTTCTTCTTTTTTACAATCACCAATCTTCTTCACAAGGCTCATTCTGTTTGCCAGACATTCTAGGATCTCCCTGTCTGCCTGGTCAATTTGATGCCTGATATCTTCAAGACGGGAATTGAAAGTTTCATCGTTTGAGTTTGATTTCCTTACTTTCAACTTCTGCAAAATTTCATGAAGCTGTAATGGGTTTACCTGCTGTTTTGCATCACTCCATGCATTTGCAGGGTCGCGATGGGTTTCTATCATCAAGCCATCATAATCCATATCCAAAGCTTTTTGGCATAGATCATAAATCATTTTACTGTCACCAGCAATATGGCTGGGATCGCAAATCATTGGAAGGTTAGGCAATCTTCTTTTTAGCTCAATAGGCAGCTGCCATGCAGGCATATTCCGGTATTTTGATTTTTGATGGGAAGAAAATCCTCTGTGTATGGCACCAATTTTAGTGATACCAGCATTATAAATTCTTTCTATAGCTCCCAGCCATAGTTCGAGGTCTGGGTTTATGGGGTTTTTTATCAATACCGGGATGTCAACACCTTTTAAAGCATCAGCTATATCCTGTACAGTAAATGGGTTTACGGTAGACCTGGCACCGATCCATAAAATATCAATATCATGTTTAAGGACTTGTTCAACATGTTGAGGGGTAGCAACCTCCACGGCAAAGGAAACACCAAGTTCTTTTTTTACATTTTGTATCCACTTTAAACCTTCTAAGCCAATGCCTTCAAAATTGTTTGGACGGGTACGAGGTTTCCAAATACCAGCACGGATGATAGAAATATCTAACTCTTTGATGGCTTTGGTGGTTTCTAATAATTGATCTTCAGTTTCAGCACTGCATGGCCCAGCAATAATGAGGGGCTTCTCAGCTCCTGATGACCATCGGTTAAGGGGATCAAATTTCATGATTGTAAAATTGTTTTTTAGTTGTCTCATGAATGCCCTGATATCTTTTTTTGAGGCCATTACCTCAAGGACATTCATGGTTTTAGTTATAAAATATAATAATAATTATACTGGCAATAAACATTTGGCATTTTATCTATATTAGCAGCTTTATGAAAAATAACGAAATCAACCATCAAATCTCATTCGAAGATACTTCAATAGCATTTTCTTCCAAAACAGATAAAGAGCTTAGGAAGATGTACGTATTGTTTGCCAGTATGAATAATAATATCCTGGCAAATTTAGGAACATTTTTCATGAAAACAGCAATAAATTTTAAAATGCCTATAAAAGGGTTAATAAAAATAACTATTTTCCAGCATTTTTGCGGCGGGGAAACCATAGAAGATAGCCTACCTACCATCAATGAGCTTTCAAAATATAATATTGGTACTATTTTAGATTATTCAATTGAGGGCGAAAAATCAGAAATAGGATTTGATTCTACCCGTGAAGAAATTTTGAAGACCATCATGAAAGCAAAGAATAGCCCCTCATTGCCATTTTGTGTTTTTAAGGTTACAGGTTTAGGGTCAGCGCATTTATTGGAGAAAATCCAAAAAAAAGCCACGCTTAATTCCGACGAAGTAATAGCATTTGAAAAGATAAAAGGACGTGTAGATGTGCTTTGTAAAACTGCCTTTGAAAATAATGTGCAAATATTGATTGATGGGGAAGACAGCTGGATCCAGGATGTTATTGACCAGCTGACTTATCAAATGATGCAAAAATACAATTTATCAAGGGCTATAGTTTTTAATACCTATCAGATGTACAGAAAGGATATGTTGCAAAACCTAAAATCAGCTTTGCAATATGCTGCCGCTGGAAATTACTTCCTTGGGGCAAAATTAGTGCGGGGCGCATACATGGAAAAGGAAAGGGAGCGGGCAGAAAGGGAAGGTTATGAAGATCCTATACACCCAACAAAACAAGCTACAGACGAACATTATAATCTGGCTTTGAAATATTGTATCAACAATAAACAAAGAATAAATTTATGCTCAGGATCGCATAATGAATACAGTAATTATTACTTAACGGTGCTTATGGACAAACACGGGTTAAAAATTAATGACCCAAGGATATGGTTTGCCCAGCTGTATGGAATGAGCGACAACATATCATTTAATCTTGCCTATGCCGGATATAATGTGGCAAAATATGTGCCTTATGGTCCTTTAGAGGCAGTAATGCCATATTTGATAAGGCGGGCTGAAGAAAATACATCTATAGCAGGCCAAACTAGCAGGGAGTTTAAGTTGATAAAAAAGGAAATTTCAAGAAGGAAAGTATATGGTTAAGTTATGATCTCATACTGTACCCATTTAATAATTTTATCTGCTTAAAATGTAAAGTACCTTCCAGTTTTCATATTTATGCTTAATTTTACATCACATTTTAAAAAGTAGCCTTATGCACTTGAGTGAGCAAGAAATTTTCAGGAGACAAGAAAGGGAAGAATTGTTGAAAAAGGGGATCAACCCTTATCCTTCAGAAACATTTGAAGTTAATGTTACCGCCGATGATATCCACAGAAATTACCTTAAAAGAAAAACTGATTATAAAAATATTTCACTAGCAGGCCGTCTCATGAGCCGAAGGATTATGGGGTCTGCATCTTTTGCAGAAATTCAAGATGCTACAGGAAGGATCCAAATTTATATAAGAAGAGATGACATCTGCCCCGATGAAGATAAATCCTATTACAATATTGTCTTCAAAAAAATGATGAATATTGGGGACATCGTAGGGATCAACGGCTATGTATTTACTACCGAAGTGGGCGAAATTTCTATTCATGTCACACAACTTGTATTGCTAACAAAGTCGTTAAGGCCATTGCCTATTGTAAAGGAATCGGTAGACGAGGAAGGGAACAAAAAAGTGTATGATGCATTTTCTGATCCTGAGCAAAGGTATAGGCAGCGGTATGTTGACCTGATTGTAAACCCTAAGGTAAGGGAAACTTTTAGGCTGAGAACTCAATTAACCAATTCCATAAGGCAATATCTTAACAATAGGGGTTATCTTGAAGTAGAAACCCCCATACTTCAACCTTTGTATGGGGGTGCTGCTGCACGTCCTTTTACAACCCACCATAATACGCTTGACATGACATTATACCTCCGGATAGCCAATGAGCTATACCTGAAACGGCTTGTTGTGGGAGGATTTGAAGGAGTTTATGAGTTTGCAAAAGATTTTAGGAACGAAGGGATGTCCAGGTTTCATAATCCGGAATTTACCCAGGTGGAGCTTTATGTAGCTTATAAGGATTATATTTGGATGATGGACCTGGTGGAAGAGATGGTTGAAAAAGTTGCCTTGGACCTGCATGGCACTACAGAGGTTCAGGTAGGGGAGCACCTTATAAACTTTCAGAGGCCTTGGAAAAGATTTACCATGTTTGAGGCCATTCAGCATTTTACGGGGATAGACATATCTGAAATGGATGAACAACAACTTAGGGGTGCTGCTAAACAGCTTCATGTTGAAATTGATGATTCTATGGGCAAGGGCAAGTTAATTGATGAAATCTTTGGGGAAACTTGTGAAGCAAAACTAATACAACCTACATTTATAATAGATTATCCAGTTGAAATGTCGCCACTGGCAAAAAAACACAGGACGAAGGAAGGACTGGTGGAGAGATTTGAAGCTATTTGCAACGGAAAAGAGATTTGCAATGCATTTTCTGAGCTAAATGACCCAATAGACCAAAGAAAAAGATTTGAAGAACAATTGGAGCTTGGCAAAAGAGGCGACACTGAAGCAATGCTATTGGATGAGGATTTTTTAAGGGCATTGGAATATGGCATGCCTCCTACAGCTGGATTGGGGATAGGTATTGACAGGTTGACGATGATCATGACAAATTCCAATTCCATTCAGGATGTTCTGTTTTTCCCACAAATGAAACCTGAGAAAAAGATTCATTCTACTACCGATCAGGATTATCTAAACCAGGGTGTGCCACAGGAATTGATCCAGGTATTACAAAAATTGGGTATCCTTACTATAGAACAATTAAAGAACGCAACTGCCACAAAACTTTTTAATGATGTGTGTGGCATGAGGAAAAAAATGAAATTAAATGATGTTAAAAATCCTTCTTTGGAAGATGTCCAAAAATGGGTTGGTGATGCATAAAATATTTTTTTAAGCAGTTCAATCATATTGAGACACTGGTATGTTCTGGCTGATCCAATTGGCTATAAATTCCAGTACCTCTTTTTTTTCTAAATCATTATGAGGTTCATGTTTTACCCCTTCCCACGACTTAAAGGTAGTCATTGAGCCAGCATTTTCGGCAAATTTTTTAGTGGCATCTATTGATGTTATCTTATCGTCAGTACCGTGAATGCAAAGCACTTTAATTTTGAGCTTATGGGCATTTTCCATTGCCCATTTTCCCTGGTTAAAAGCTTGCATATAGGCAGCAAGGGAAATCCGGGCGTGTACCAATGGGTCATTTATATAAGATTTTACAGCTTCTTTATCCTTAGAAAGATGTTCTGGGAGCAACCTATTGTTTTGGGTGAAACTGGGAATAATGCTACTAAAAAATTTTGCAAATAAAAGTGTTAAGGGA
>JALZND010000059.1:5997-12575 GCA_030857845.1 Bacteroidota bacterium
AAGGGAGCAATGCTCATTTGAAGCTCCAACCATGGAGAAGAGAGTATGGAACCACTAACTTCCTTTGTTTTTCTTTTTAAAATAAAATTTGCCACTATATTGCCGCCCCAACTATGGCCGTATAAATATAGAGGAAGGTCCGGATATTGGCTCCTTGCCCACTTCATAAGGGTTTCAACATCATCCAATAGAAGCGAATAAGAGGGTGAATGACCTCTTTTCCCGCCTGATTTGCCATGGCCTCTTTGATCGTTTGCAAACACAGTAAAACCTCTTGAGCACATATAAAGTGCCATTTCATTGTATCTGCCAGAATGCTCTCCTATGCCATGTACAATACAAATAATAGCATTAGGCTTTTCCGGTACCCAATATCTTGCATGTATTTCAAGCCCATCCCTGGAAAGCAATGTTAAATGTTCATTGTTCATAATTAATCCTATATCCTATAAAGTTGTTGTTTTAATTTGGAGCATAAAATGGATGATCACAACACATAGAATTGATTAAAGATTTTTCTATGGTAAATTATATTATAAGATTACTAAAATTGTAATAAATATTGAGGTTGTAGATCATAATATTAAACTAATATATAAAATTCCCTTGTATACATATGCTACTCTTTGGATTATCGTTAAATTTGTAGTTGAATAAAACCCCTTTCTAATTGAATAAGAAATTAATCTTTTTGATAAGCAGTATTTTAATTATAGCAGCCGCAGCAGGCTATTCTTACTATAATTATTTTTATAAAAATGTTGAAGTAGAAATTTATTCGCTTGTACCAAATAATGCAATTGCCTTATTTGATATAAGGAATAGCATAGATAATTGGAATGAACTTCAGGAAAAGAAGTTGTGGACTTCATTGGGAGCGATTCCTGTTTTGTCTGAAATCGATAAGACTTTGATAGCGTTAGACAGTATTACAGGTAAAAAAGGAAGCCTGGATAAAATTTTCAGGAATACCCCCTTTTGTATATCCATACACCAAACGTCCAAAGAATCTTTAGGTGCCGTATATTATTTCAAGCTACTTGACCTGGAAAGCTACAACACAATGGATAAGGTAATTTCAAACTTTAAAAAAAGCAAAAATTTTAAATACGATACCAGAACCTACCTGGATGAAAAGATAAACGAGGTAAAGGATATTAGCTCAAAGCAGATTTTTTCTTATTTAATTTATAAAGATCATTTTGTAGGGAGTTATTCCCCTGTTCTTTTGGAAGATGTAATCAGGAATATTGAGACCGAAACATCGAATAACTTCAAGCAAAAAAACAATGTATTGTTCAATTTGTCAGGTGCCTTAAAAGATGGAGGCAGCTTGTATATAGATGGATCGAAAATCAAATCTTTTTTGTCAATTTTCTCTGGTGAGAATCAAAGCAATCCAATAGTAGGGAACTTCAGTGAAGGGGCAAAGCTCAATGTAGCGTTAGTTGACCAGGAAATCATTATGAGTGGAACAACCTTGGCAGGCACCAACAGCACTGATTATTTTTTGGCTACTTTTAAAGGCCAAAAGGCTGGTAAAATTCAGATGGCTAACCTTGTGCCAAATCGAACTTCAACACTGTTTCATCTTAAGTTTGATGATGGTTCTTTATGGTATGATAACCTGATTTCCTTTTTCGGGAAAAAAGCCAAAACTGATTTTACAAATCATTCTCAAATCAAAGCGAAATTTGATCTTGACCCAGCCAATTTTTTTAAATGGATGGAGGGGGAAATAGGGTTGGCAACCTTACAATCAATAGATCAAAAGAATCCTGACAAATTATTAATCATCAAAGCTAATGATATCCATGAAGCCTATAATCAAATGAACAAGCTTGCATCAAAGGCAGAATCTCTTTCAGGAGACACCTTGTTCAAGGAAAATTTTTCAGATATTGATATTCGCCATCTTCTTGTTGATGAATTTCCTGCCCAACTTCTGGGGGAAAGTTTCAAAGGGTTTTCCGGTTCGTATTTTTCTGCAATTGGAAATTATATAGTGGTGGGAAATTCGATCCAGGTAGTAAAAAGCTTAATAGTAGACATGGAAGCCGATAATGTATGGGGCAAATCCGTAACCATGAACCAATATTTTGATAAAGCCTTTGGGGATGCTAATGTTAGCTATATTTTAAATACAAATAAGTCCTGGAACTCCCTTATTGAAAATGTAAGTGGGAATTGGAAACAGTTCCTTAATAAAAGTGGGTCAGCTTTTAAAAATTTCGGCATGGTATCTTTACAGTTTAGTGGAAGTGGTGAGAACTTTTTCACGCACATAAATATCCAGCACCAGGAAGTTTTAAAGAAAGATAGAGAGGAACAAAAATTTAATTTTCTTGCTAAAATAGATGTGGGTGCACCTATTATCTCCAGTCCATTTTTTGTGAAGGTTCTTGGGGAAAAAAAGGTACAAATTATGCTGCAGGATTCACTTTTTAACTTTTATAATATATCTGAGGATGGCCAGATTTTGTGGAAAGATAGTATAGGGGAGAAAATTATTGGTGATATATCACAAATTGATTATTTAAAAAACGGACAATTGCAATATGCATTTGCTACGCCCCATTCCTTTCATATTTTGACCAACGATGGTTCCTATATCAACAACAATTTCCCTTTTTCTTTTGAAGAGGAGGTCGCTTTTATGACAGTAATTGATTATGACAACAGTAAAAACTATCGATTTCTGCTTGCTACGCTTAGTGGAAATATATTTATGGTTGATAAACAGATGGAGGCCCTGGAGGGCTGGAACCCGAGGAAGATGCCTTCAAAGCCAGCAACTGCACCTCAGCACCTCAGAGTAAGAGGGAAAGATTGCTTGATAGCCTTACAAGAAAATGGCGAATTCAGTGTCATGAACAGAAGAGGTGAGATGCTGCCAGGTTTTCCTGTAAACTTGCAGGGGAATTTTAATAATAAATTGTTTTTTGAGCAGGGCCCTACATTAGCACAAACAGCAATTACGACAATCTCCGCAAAAGGAGAATTGGTAAAGATGAACCTTGAAGGAAAAATACTAAGGAGGGAGCAATTATATAGGCCTTCAAAAGAAACCCGTTTTGTGCTTTGCATAGATGAATTCAAGAAAACCTTTGTAATAGCTCGTCAGGAATTAGGCATTCTTACCATATTAGACCCAAAAGGTGAGATAATTCTGGAAAAGGATTATATTACTTCAGGAGCTCTTGAAATTCAATATTTTAATACAGGCATTGATAGGGAAATCTATGCCGTAACAGATAAAATACAAGAATTTACTTATTTATATGATTATAAAGGAAATCTTATAAATGCGCGCCCAATTGATAGTAGCCATCCAGTTGCCTTAAATTTTACTGAAGCCTCTGGACAATATGAAGTTTTTGCCAGTTATGAAAAACAATTATTCAAAGTTAATTTTATAAGGTAAGTTATATGCTACTGCGATTGGGATTCTGATTCCAGGTTTTGGGCGGTTTTTGCACCAGGTGGCAATTCAGACATTTTATTTTTTAGCTGATGTATTTGAGATTCGACAAATTCTTTGGTATAAAGCTTATGGTTTGTCCAAGTTTTTTGCATTCCTGCAAATTTCTCTTCTTCCAAATATTTATATTTCCCACTTACGCGGGCATACCTGCCATATCGGTTTCTTTGGTAATAATTAAACACAAAGTTAGTAAAGGTATATTTATAACCATCCTCAAAAACCTGAATGTAAATGTTGTAAGTAATTTCACCATGTACCTGAGGGGTAATCAAACCTTGTGTATATACAAAAAAGTTTCCTTTTTTCTGGATAACTTGCTTTTCAGGATTTATGCTCAGATCTTTGGAACTTTTGTTCCTTTTTTTATTTGATGGTGAAACATAATTTATGGCATTATTGAATAGGGCATCTTTATTTAGATTTTCTACATGTACAAGCCCTTCAAAATGTATAAGGCCTTCTTCATTTTTAGGCAATATAGATTCCTGAGAATCAATTCCAAAAATCATTAAAAATAAGATAACACTGATCATTTTCATGTTTTTTCCCTTTCAACTGGTTATTTTTCCAAAAATAAATAAAAAATCCTGAGTTATTTAGTATAAACTCAGGATTTTTGGGTAATGTTCGGGAAAAAACTTAAAAATGATATTTTTTAAAACGCGTAAATAAAGGCAGCTCCTAATGTAGTCTGTGTTTTTGTCCCTAAGCCTTTGCTATCTTCAAAAAAAGCATCTTTGGCACTATCAAACCTTAATTCGGGTTTTATAGAAAACCTGCCATCAGCAAGTTTAACATCGCCTGTAAGGGTTAAGGCAGTTACTTCTACAGGACCGAAATATCTTACTCCACTAGGGTCACTGAAATATTCACCCCTTACTCCTAAGGCAAACATATCATTAAAGGCATAATTGCTATAAATTGCTGCACCACTCCAGGTAGCGTCTTTAGACCAATCATCAGAATCATCTGCAACGGCAGCACCAGTTTTAAAAGAACCATAGGCTGCGTTTAGGCCCAATAAGAATGAAGGTGTAACCTGGTAAGAGGTGGTCAAGTCAAATAAACTAGTATAGGAATCTTTATTTGCCCCGAAAGCTGAATTTCCCATTTCGCCGGGCAATTCCCTGAAGTCATATTCATCACCACCAATCCAATTTACATAAATGTCAAATCCTTCTACAGGAGCAAACGAAACTTGTGCCACTAGTGATTTTTTTTCATTATAATCTTGTATGGCATCCCATCCATTTACAACACCCACCATCAAGCCCACTTTGTCACTTAAAGCAAAATCAAGTTTTGCGCCGGTATGGTAAAATGGTCCGTTTCCAAATAAATAAGATAAGCTATAATTGAAATTTAATGGGGCATCAATTAATTCATATCCTATATGAGTGCCGAATTGACCAATTGTAAAAGTAACATTATCAGTAAAATCATAAGAAATATATGCTTGTTTGATTAATCTGGACGTGCCTTGATTTCCAAAGTTGCCAAGATCTGCATTAGGGCCAAATGTTAAATCAGCAACCACATTTAATTTGTTTATGGAATAGGAAAATACAGTTTGCACTAGGCCAAGGTTGAAGGAATTATGTGGCAAATCGAATATCCTTCCTTGATTGTATCCTGATAGAGGCCTATTAAGGTTATATTGATAATAAGAGTCTACATAACCTGAAATGGTCAAGATTCCTTTGTTGCTTATCGAATCTTCTTGTGCGCGAAGGGCACTTATTGAACAAATAATTAAGGTAACTGCTAGTAAAAATTTAAGTTTCATAGGGAATTAATTGAGATTGTATAAAATTTTTTTATGGAAAAAATTAAGATCAAAGCTTGGTATCAAAGCAAAACCACAATGCTTTGATACCTGAGCTTCCTTGTAATTTAAGTTTGAGGATCGACTAAAACTGGTTTCTTCTTTTCCGGTGTATATGTACCTGTTTCAGCTTTATCATGATTTGCATAGGTGGAGCTGTCTAAAAGGTCAGAGTAAGCATGCATACCGTGCTCATGGATGTCAAGGCCTTCAATTTCTTCAGTTTCTGATACCCTGATCCCTAAAGTGATCTTCATTATATAGAAAACCGTAAAAGCAAAAGTGAAGCAGAATAAACCAATTACTGAAATTCCAATCAGCTGGCTTATGATTTGTGCACCACCTGCCAGGCTTCCGAAAAGGCCTACTGCCAATGTTCCCCATATTCCACATACTAAGTGAACCGAAAGCGCACCGACTGGGTCATCAATCCTTAATCTATCGAACATCACTACAGAGCAAACCACAATTCCTCCGGCAATTATACCAATTGCAAAAGCAGAATATACGCCCATCAGGTCCGCACCAGCAGTTATGCCTACCAGGCCTGCAAGGATTCCATTGAGAACCATAGTGAGATCATTTGTTTTAAATAAGATTTGGGACATTATAAAGGCTCCTATTGCTCCAGCAGCAGCAGCTATAGAGGTAGTTACGAATACCAAAGAAACCAATCCAGGGTCTGCTGAAAGGACCGAACCACCATTAAAACCATACCAGCCAAACCACAATAAAAACACACCTATTGTAGCAAGTGGAAGATTGTGCCCAGGGATACCTTTTACTTTACCACTAACATATTTGCCAATTCTTGGGCCTACTAAAATTATACCTGCCAATGCTCCCCATCCTCCTACTGAATGTACAAGTGTAGACCCGGCAAAATCATAAAATGGGGTCCCAACATTTTCTCCATCAACAATGCTACCCAATAAGGAGGTCAATAATCCGCCTTCAGTTCCTAAAGCGTCAAGAAAACCACCGCCCCATTTCCACATTCCAACAATAGGATAACAAAGGCCTACATAGATCACTGAGAAAATTAAGAAGCTGTTTAATTTCACACGTTCAGCTAAAGCTCCTGAAATAATTGTTGCAGCAGTGGCCGCAAACATAGCTTGAAATATAAAGTCAGTCCAATAAGTATAGGCACCATCTGCATATTCAATTAAACCGGCTGCCCCTTCAGGCATAGATAAGCCAAAGCCTGCAAAACCAAAAAATCCCCCTGCGAAGTCTTCTCCTGGGTACATTAGGTTAAAACCCACA
>JALZND010000357.1:0-2759 GCA_030857845.1 Bacteroidota bacterium
GTAATTTATTCATAATTAATGATTTTAAATTTAAATCATCGTAAAAGCATCAAACATAATTTGGCGCTCTTTTTTTACCATCTTTTAAAAAGTTTGATACCGAATCTATGCCTGCCGGGACCAGTAATGATCAAACTCAAAAAAACAATGCCAAGCTCCATTGGATGAGAAAACGTGCTAAAAGGATCGCCAACTGAAAGGTGCCTTATTGTAGCAACAAGCATGGTAACCAATAAAAGGGAGCAGGCGGGGGTAAAGTATAAACCAGCAATTAAAAGGATGCCTCCAATAAATTCGGAAAGTGCCGCCAACAATCCCCAGAACATAAACCAAAAATTGATCCCTAACAAGGACATATTGCTTCCCACTTTTATCCACATTTCAGGGCCGCCAAATAATTTAGGACCACCATGAAAAACTAACATTATACCTAATCCTATCCTAAGTACTAAAAGGCCCAGGTGGATATACCTGTCTACGGGGGTTACCAATCGTTTCATTCTTTGCTATAAGATAAATGAAAGCTTAATGAATTCTCTGCTGAAATAAAAACATATCTACAGAGCTTAATGACTAAAAGTTAGTGAACTTATAAAAATTGTATAGATATTTTACAACAATAAGAAAATTTTTGTGAAAATTGTACGCTAAACGACAAAAATAAAGGGAGCCAAGCTCCCTTTATGATATTTAGATTTAAGTTTTTTATTTAAGCCATGCATTAAACATCCAAATGTTTTTTTCCTGAATGGTTGTCAGTTCAGAAATCAGCCCTACTGTACCTTCATCTCCTCCTTCGGCAGCAATTTTTATCACTTCCCTTTGATGTTTTAGTAAATGGTTTAAATTTTGGATTACAATTTGAGCAGCAAGCTCTGCGTCATGCACATTTTTTTCAGCTTTTATATGCGCATTAGTCAGATAATCTTCAAAAGAATGCAAAGGCGTGCTTCCTAAGGTGAGAATTCTTTCTGCTATGTCATCAATTGTCTGAGCAGTATGGGTATAGAGTTCCTCAAATTTCTCATGAAGGCTAAAAAACCTTTTCCCTTGAATGTTCCAATGGAACCCTCTGAGGTTCTGATAATATATTTGATAATCAGAAAGCAAAACATTTAGTTTTGAAACAATATTTGTGGCAATATTTTCTTCAATGCCAATGATATTAGCGTTCATAATTTCTAAGTTTAAATTAAAAAAATTGTATTTGATTGACAACGACTTTAACAGGTAAAAGAAGGAAATTCCAATAAAAAAGCCTCGTTGTAGCGAGGCGTTTTTATTATTTTTTGTCTTTTTCATTAACCTCTTCATATTCCACATCAGAAACACCATCATCTGCAGTAGAATCGGCTGAATCGTTTGGTGCGTCTGTTGGTCCTGCATTTGGAGCACCTTGCGAAGATGCATACATTTCTTGTGCAGCCCCTTCCCAAGCTTTATTCAATTTTTCCATTGCAGCATCAATAGATGCAAGGTCCTGAGATCCATGTGCAGTCTTTAAGTTAGCTACAGCTTCATTAATTGCAGTCCTGTTTTGCTCAGAAAGTTTGTCACCATACTCCTTAAGCTGTTTTTCCGTTTGGAATATCAATGAATCGGCAGCGTTCAGCTTATCTATTCTTTCTTTTTCCTGCTTATCAGATTCAGCATTGACTTTTGCTTCATTTTTCATCCTTTCAATATCAGCATCTGTCAATCCTGAAGAAGCTTCAATCCTGATTTTTTGCTCTTTGTTGGTGCCTTTATCTTTGGCAGAAACATTCATGATACCATTGGCATCTATATCAAATGAAACTTCGATTTGAGGCATACCCCTTGGTGCAGGTGGTATTCCGTCAAGGTGAAATCTTCCAATGGTCCTGTTATCTTTTGCCATTGCACGCTCACCTTGCAATACATGTATCTCTACAGATGGTTGGCTGTCGCTGGCTGTTGAGAAAGTCTCAGATTTTTTAGTAGGTATGGTTGTATTTGCTTCAATTAATTTTGTAAATACACCACCCATTGTTTCAATACCTAAAGACAGAGGCGTAACATCGAGTAGAAGTACATCTTTAACTTCTCCAGTCAATACACCGCCTTGAATTGCAGCACCAATGGCTACAACTTCATCTGGGTTCACACCTTTTGAAGGTTTCTTTTCAAAGAATTTTTCAACCTCTTCCTGAATCCTTGGAATACGCGTTGAACCTCCGACAAGGATAACCTCATCTATATCTTTAGGGGATAAACCCGCATCTTTCATTGCTTTTTTGCAAGGCTCTAATGTCCTTCTGATCAATTCATCGGCAAGCTGCTCAAATTTTGCCCTTGAAAGGCTTCTTACAAGGTGCTTTGGCATGCCATCAACCGGCATTATATAAGGCAGGTTGATCTCTGTGCTCGTTGAGCTTGAAAGTTCGATTTTTGCTTTCTCTGCAGCTTCTTTCAATCTTTGAAGTGCCATTGGGTCTTTCCTTAGGTCAAGGCCTTCATCTTTTTTGAATTCTTCGGCCAGCCAATCTATAATAACTTGGTCAAAGTCGTCACCTCCAAGATGTACATCACCGTTTGTAGACTTAACTTCAAAAACGCCGTCACCCAATTCAAGGATTGAAATATCAAATGTACCACCTCCTAAGTCATAGACAGCAATTTTCATGTCCTGGCTCTTTTTGTCAAGGCCATATGCCAAAGCGGCTGCGGTAGGTTCATTGATGATCCTTTTTACATCCAAGCCGGCAATTTGTCCCGCCTCTTTCGTGGCTTGTCTCTCA
>JALZND010000357.1:2769-4195 GCA_030857845.1 Bacteroidota bacterium
GCTGTGTACAGCCTGTCACCAATTCTTACTCTTACAGTATCATTATTTCCTTTTTCAAGTGTATAAGTTACGTGTTTTCGTTCAGCACCAACTTCTGAATATTTTTTACCCATGAACCTTTTCACCGAACTTACAGTATTTTGTGGGTTGGTGATAGCTTGCCTTTTAGCAGGGTCTCCGACTTTTCTCTCACCGTTGCCATTGTCCAGGAATGCAACAATTGAGGGTGTGGTCCTTCTTCCTTCGCTGTTTGGGATCACCACCGGCTCATTACCTTCCATCACTGCCACACAGGAGTTGGTTGTTCCTAAGTCAATTCCAATAATTTTTCCCATGATATTATGCTATTTTTCTTTAATGTTTAATTTCTATTTAATATTACATCAGTTTATTATCAATGGTTATGCCAAGGGTTATATTTTTGTTGATTAATGACAGATTGGCAGAAATTGATTTAGGTTGATAATAATTTTGTATATTTTGGATTTTGAAGAAATGGATAAAGCATCAAAAAGGGCTACAATGCCCAAAGGAGCAAATGCTGTATTGGACCGGCGTACAATCTACAATGCCAACAAGAATTTACTTTTATTGGTCAAGCCAGGGCATTATGTTCTTGATGTAGGATGTGGGTCTGGTACAATAACAAAAGGAATTTCTGAATTGGTTGGAGAAGATGGTTTAGTATTAGGTCTGGACCCCAGCATCCACCTTATTGATTTGGCAAACAATCATTGTAATATTAAAAATTTAAATTTTGAAGTAGGGGATATCAATAATTTCAAAACAACCAATTATTTTGATATTGTGACAAGTGCCAGAACATTACAATGGCTGGCAAACCCAATAGAGGTGCTCAGAAAAATGTTGACATTGATAAAGAAAGGTGGGACTATTTCTATCCTGGATTATAATCATGATAAAATACAATGGTCTCCAAAAGTCCCACCATCAATGAAGAACTTTTACGAAGCTTTTCTCTCATGGCGGTCTGATGCAGGTATGGATAATAAAATAGCTGATAATTTAGAAGTGGCTTTCAGGACTCTTGGCTTACAAAATATTGTTGTTTCAGATCAAAGTGAATATACGGACAATAGTATGGAAGATGCACACGGTGCATTTAGTATTTGGTCGACAGTTGCTGAAACAAGGGGAAAGCAGCTGGTGGAAGATGGTTACATTACCAATGAATTGAGATTGAAAGCCATTGAAGATTATAATGCATGGATAAAGGATGAAGCTGTTTCAATGACTTTATATATGAGGTCTGTTACTGGATACTTATAATTAATACTTCTTATATATTTTGAATGCTACAGCAATATATAAAGTGAGTTGTTTTTTAATTCATGGTTTTTAACAACCGATCTAAATCTTCAGGGGTATCAATCCCAAAATTTTCTATATCAGTTTCTAATATTTT
>JALZND010000358.1 GCA_030857845.1 Bacteroidota bacterium
CTTAAAAGATGCGGTAGCTTAATTTTTATTTTAAACTTGTTTCAATATTGGTTTTTAAACTATCACAATGCTGAGTCTCATTATTAGAAAGTAAGGCCCAGGTTCCTTGCAAGAGAAGCAGCTGTGTAAGAAATTCGGTCCTCAAGGTTATTCCTTTCAAAAAATCAAGGTGGTTTTAGAATTTCCTCATGCTGGGGCATATTCCCACTCTTTAAATATATAATAAAGCCTTCATTATAATGATTACATATTGATGTTTATAATTATTTTAGTTAGTCAAGGTCTGTTTAATGGTTACACATTTAGTGTTATATGTATTAAATGTGAATGAAATAATTAAAAGCTGGAAAACTCAATCATTATTTTTATTGAAATACTACAATTAAAATAATTTTAATTTGCCTTCAACATAATTAATTACTGATATCTAAATTTTTGGGAAACCATCTTAGAGACATGTGCTTCAAAAAAATAATAATTTATTTATTGCCAATAACATTATTGGGAACGCCATTGTCATTATATTCCCAGTCTGACTCAACTAAAAAGCTCGAATTCTTTAAATTATCCTTGAAAGATGTCATGGAAAAAAATGAGCAAATTAAAAACGAGGAGTCAGTTTGGATTGCAACCCAAACCAATGTCCCCATCAGGGAAACCCTAGGAGTAGTCACCAGGATTTCTAAAGAAGACATAGCAATATCGGGCGCACAGGAACTGCAACAAGTGCAAATTTATAACCAACAGCTGGAGAATGAAAAAATTTCGCAGGTGTTGATAATGGCTGAACAGGAGCTAGAAAACGAAAACCAAAAGAGAAATGCTGTGCAACAGCAACTTGTTGCTGAAACTATTAAAGCACAGCTTGCCCAACAAGAAAAGGAATTATTGCTAGTCAGCAATGAAAGAAAATTGCAGGCAAAAGAGTTGTCGGAAGCCAAAACACAAAGCCAGCTTCGCTTGTCAATCATTATCCTGATGGTGTTATTTTTAACAATAAGCCTCATTGGTATTATCCATTCAAATAAAGTCAGGAAAATGCTGGCGCATAAAAATATTTTTATACAAAATCAGCACAAAGAAATCAAAGAAAAAAATAACTTCATTACAAAACAAAATGAAGAGCTAAAAAAATATCATGAGGACATCCTGTTAAAGAGCAAGGCCCTGGCGCAGCATAATAAAGAATTATCAGGAGCGCACCTTATTATTGAAATCCAGAACAGACAAATGAAAAAGCACCTGGAATCGCTTGAAGAGCAAGTGCTTGAAAGAACCAGTCAGCTGGTGGAATTGAACCAGGAGCTTGTAAAAAACAATCAGCAACTTGAGCAATTCGGGTTTATAGTTGCTCATAACCTGCGTGGCCCGGTGGCGAGATTGCTGGGTTTGAGTACTATTTTTGATATGGCAGGGACTAAAGAAGAGGAAAAGGATTTTGTGGTTGGCAAGATCCAACAGGAAATCACCATGTTAGACACCATTATTGCAGACCTTAACGTGATCCTTCAAATAAAGAAAGGTATAGAAAATGAAGTGGTTGACCTTAAGCTGGACGAAAGGTTGGAAACTGTCCTCAACAACATAAAGGAAGACATAAAAGAAACAGGCACGAAAATTTCATATGACTTTAGCCAGGAAAATGAAATCAAATTTATACAACCTTACCTTCATAGTATTTTGTATAACCTGATCAGCAATGCCATTAAATATCGGTCGCCGGAAAGGCAACCCATAATAAAGCTCACTACCTCAAGGCCCAATGATCAAACAATATGCCTAAAAGTTGAAGATAATGGCCTGGGAATGGACCTGTCGCAACATGGGAAAAATATTTTTGGCCTTTATAAAAGGTTCCATTTACACAAAGAAGGTAAAGGGTTGGGCCTATACCTGGTAAAAACCCAAATGGAGATGCTGGGTGGCAGGATTGAATTGTCAAGCACACCGAATATTGGGTCCACTTTCTATCTGTACTTTATACATTCATCCAAAGAACAACTTGCCGAAGTAATTTAAATTCTTCTAACCAGGTTTATAATTTTAAAAGCTCCATTTTTTATTCTTCTTCAATAACAATATCTTGTACATCAACGGCAGATACCCCAAAATATCCTAGTACGGTTTCGTTGGGATTATTTACATTGATGATATTGCCAGTCACGGGTGCCGGTGGCGCATCAAAAAGTAACCTTCCGGAGGTTATTTGCTCCCTCACTTTTACAAGGAAATTATAAGCGTCTTCTGTAAGTGAATATTGTTCAATTTTCACTGTGTCACCGGCCTTTAATGGTTCAATATTATACTGTATGTCCAACAGCTCAGCGCCGTCTATCAAATCATCATCCTGAATTGCAAAATCCTGGGCTTTATTTTGAAATTCACCATTAATATAATATTTCCATCGATAAAAGTTTTTTACTCCTGGAGGGTCCTTTAAACCTATAAAAACATAATAACCTTCTAATAAAAATAATTCCCTTTGTCTATACTCATAATAAAATTCATCCATCTCAGGCACGGCTTCCATTGTTTCAGGATTTGAGACATATTCAATACCTTCTATTGTGATAATTTCCAAAGTATATGCCCTTCCTACTTCAGGTAAAAATGTATTTTGATAAAATCCTGGAGTTTCTTCAACCATATTATATATTGTTCCTAGATCATCAGATATCCTTACAGTAGCACCTGCAACAGATTGTGTGGCTTGATTTTCAAAATAAGGACCAGTCAAGGACAATTTCACCTCTTGTAATGGATCTATATTGTTTAACCATGCTTCTACAACCAACCTTTTTTCTCCTTCAGGAAGATCTATTTCTACCACATCTTCACATGATGTGAACAGCATAAATAAAGTAATATAGAATATAGATTGTATGTTTTTCATCGAATTAAAATTTGAAATTATAAGTCACAGACGGTATTAAAATCCCGATTACTGAAAACCTCACAGCTTCTGTAATAGCAGGGTTTTCCCCATTTTGCCTAAAGAAGATCGAATAAGCATTTCTTCGGGCATATACATTATATATTCCGAAAGACCAACTACTTTGCCACCTTCTTCCTGCTACCTGGGGCCGGTCATAATTTGCAGATATGTCTAGCCGGTGGTAATCAGGCACACGGGCACCGTTCCGGTTGTTATAATTTGGTATGGTAAAGCCATCCCATTCCCAACGGGAATCGGGATAAGTTATGGGCCTTCCTGTCATATAGGCAAAATTAGCAGAAACATTCCATCTATTGTTTAAGTCATAGCTAGCCACCACTGTAATGTCATGTGGTTTGTCCACATTAGATGGAAAAAATTTCCCTTCGTTTATGCCTGGAATTAATCTTTCGGTACGCGATAAGGTATATCCAATCCACCCGGTAAATTTTCCTTTTACTTTCCTTATAAGGAGTTCCAGTCCAAATGCCCGCCCATCCCCATTTAAAAACTCAGTTTCAATGGTTTTATTTACTACCAACTGAGCGCCATTTACATAATCTAGCAGGTCATAATATTTTTTATAATAAACCTCGGCAGAAAGCTCTATGGTATTGTCCCGGATATTGCGGAAATAACCCATTGTAACCTGGTCAACTTTTGCTGGTTTTACATAAGGCCCACTTGGAGTCCAGATATCAAAAGGGACGGATGAAGAGGTATTGGATACCAGGTGAATGTTTTGCCGCATCCTGTTATAGCTTAACTTCACGGAACTGGAAGAAGTAAGTGTATACTTAGCAGAAAACCTTGGCTCTGGGCCATGAAAAGATTCTATTACTTCCCCATTCTTATATTGAACGGTATCAATTATTGTCTTCCTGCTACGTGGGCTGTTGGGGTCGTAAATATAAATGGACTGCTCTCCGATATTCATAAAAGTGCTGTACCTAAGCCCGTACTGCAGTGTTAGGCGGTCACTTATTTTTTGCTCATTGGAAATATAAGCTGCAGATTCTACAGCATATTCATTATCAATATCAATATTAAAAACCGTTTGCCCATTTACAGGCAGGAGTTTTCCCGGCTGAAAGGTATAATATATCGCATCAACCCCAAAATATAAAGTATTGGAAGGATTAATAAAATATTGAAAATCAGCTTTAAGGTTACGGCTTATTATATTGGACTGCCACTCAAAAGCCTGTGGGCCTTGAGGAATGCCAAGGGAATACTTGTAATCACTGTA
>JALZND010000359.1:0-1767 GCA_030857845.1 Bacteroidota bacterium
CTTGCATATTAATAAAAATGTAAGTGCTTTTTTTATATCATACATTTTGACATACAAAACACTTTTTAGTACTTAAAGTATTAGGATTTTAAGATATTGATGTTTTTCATTATAATTGTTTAAATATCAATTTTAAATTGGAAACATTAGGTCATCAAACTCTAGAGGATAGAGATAAT
The DNA here is from genome assembly GCA_030857845.1 of Bacteroidota bacterium. Taxonomy (GTDB): domain Bacteria; phylum Bacteroidota; class Bacteroidia; order Cytophagales; family Cyclobacteriaceae; genus JALZND01. The sequence continues at coordinate 180 of JALZND010000359.1, forward strand.
GCCGATTATATTGAAAATAATGGGCCCTTCAAATGCACAATGAAAGAAGCATTTCTAGGAGAGGGGTATTATTTTTGGGAAAACAATATTGATTTAGCACATATTTGGGGAAGAGTTCGTTATAATGGTAACTACGTCATATGTGACGCGAAATTGAATGTGGATGAACTTATATTTCTCGATTTGTTAGGAAACAGGAATCATCAAATTTATTTTCAAACCATTATACAAAAATTGGGGCTTAAAGGTAGACCTATAGGAAAGATTATTGAATTTTTAAAAGAACTTGAGAAGCGTCCTGATAAAAAAGGTATCTTTCCATTTAAGATTATAAGGGCCGTTGATAGCAGTAAAAATGTAAAAGACAGATTGAAATTTAGTGATAAACGAGAAAGTTATTTAAACATTAATCCAGTTATTATCATTTGTTTAGTAGAGAAGAATAATTTAGTTTTACAAGCATTTAAAATCATTTACCCTGAAGCTTATTTTATTTAAATTTTAAAATTATGGATGAAATAACATCAAAATCTTTAGCACTTCTAGATGAGTTTTTAAAAGAAACTTCAAGCGAAGACTTCGAAAAATTGGTAATGAAAATTGATGCATTAGAAATAGAAGGTCCAAACATGGATCAATATTTAGCTAATATTAATGAGGAGATAACCCTATATTTTGAAAGCATAACTCCCTGTCAATTGGAATTATCTTTTCAAACTTTTTCAAAACAGGAGAAAATTAATTTTAAAAGCTTTTCGAAGTTAAGAAAAGGTAAAGTAAATGAACTTGAATTTTTTACTGTTAATGAAAGTAATTATGGATTAGCTGCATGAGTAAAGTGAACATACAAAATACTATAAAATTAGTATCACTTCAAGTAAATAAAGTTAATTTTGAAAACAAACGATTATTTTTATTCGATGATAATAAAGAAGTAAATCAACTTGATTTAAATTCATCTATTAAGTTTTCTGATGATAATAAATATTCCTTTACTGTTGAATTCACCACTTTAATAAACAATAATAGTATACACATTGAAATAATTTATATTGCGCTATTTCAATGTGAAAAGGAAATTACTGATGTTTTTAAAGCCTCTCCATTCGTTAGTTTAAATGCACCTGCCATAGCCTTTCCTTTTTTAAGAAGTTTTATAACAACGTTGACAGCAAATGCAGGAATTGATCCAATTATATTACCTGCAATAAACTTTGCAAAAGTGAATACTAATCCTTTAAATAAATAAAGGAGGCTATTAACCTCCTTCTGTTATATTAAAGAAAATATGGTTTGGTATGGCAAGGTATGGTAAGGCAAGGATTTAAAAAATCGTAAACCTTAAATTTAAAAAACATGTCAAACTTATTAGAGAAGGTAATTGATGCTTATTTTAGAAAATCCAAAAGAAAGGGCTTTATGTTTAATCAACCTTCTAAAGACTTAACAAAAGTTGGAAGAAAGTATGTTTATCTAAGCAATATCAATGGAGTGTTTGCAAAATATAACAGCAAAAGCCAAAGGTTTGTATAACAATAAACAACAGAAGGAGGTTAATAGCCTCCTTTATTTATTTAAAGGATTAGTA
>JALZND010000359.1:1777-4183 GCA_030857845.1 Bacteroidota bacterium
AAGAAAGTATGTTTATCTAAGCAATATCAATGGAGTATATTTATGTTGATATTTTGGAATAATATAACCCGTTGTGTGAAACTAAATTTTTTAAAAAACTAACAAAAAAGTTGTTAAAAAAAGTGTGCATCTAACTGAAAATGAGTATATTATAAGCGTAAAACAAAAACAAACTCATTAGAAAGATGCACAACATTAAAGGAAATTTCGATAAAATGAGTTCAGCAGAAAGATAACCATAATGCGTTAAGTTATAATTCCCAAATTAGGGACCTTGGGGTTAAATCTGATTTTGATTATGTGCTGACACCCGGGCACCTTTTAAAATTTGGTTCCTACATAACCCATCATACTTTTAACCCTGATGCCATAAGTTTAAATGTGGTTCAAAATGGAAGTGTGATCAATGATTCAACATTTAATAGTGAAAATATACAGGCGGTGGAGAACTATTTTTATCTCGAGGATGAGATAAGGTTCAACTCAAGGTTGAAAGCGAATGCAGGTTTGCATTTTTCAACTTTTCACGTGAGAGGACGTCACTATCATTCATTACAACCCAGGGTTTCAGTAAGCCAGATGGTGGCTCCTAATTCCTCCATTAAAGCATCTTTTGCCACTATGACCCAATATATCCATCTACTGAGCAATACAGGGGTAGGTATGCCAACAGATATCTGGGTTCCTGCGACAGATAAAATACTGCCTCAGCAATCATGGATAGCTTCTGCAGGGTATTTCCAAAACCTGTATGATGGCAAATTTGAATTCAGCACCGAAGTATATTACAAGGAAATGAATAACGTCATAGAGTTTACAGAAGGTACTGACTTTCTCAAAAATGGCCCTGAAACTAAATTTATAGATGAGGTTAATAATAACTGGGAAGACAGAGTGGCTTCAGGTTTTGGTTGGACCTACGGGGCTGAGTTTTTTTTAAGGAAGAAAACAGGGAAGGCAACCGGTTGGGTTGGGTATACCCTGGCATGGGCCAATAGGCAATTTGATTTGATAAATGATGGAAAACCTTTCCCATATATTTATGACCGGCGACATGATGTTTCCATTGTTTTAAACCACCAGTTGAGCCCTAAAATTAAATTAGGAGCAGTATGGGTATATAATTCCGGTTACCGGGTTACTCTGCCTGAAGGCAGTTACCTGCCCTATTACTTTGATTATGGGAAAACAGATTCTTATATCAACCAGCAGGTGGTAGATTACATAAGTAATCGTAATAATTACCAGCTTCCCGACTATCACAGGCTTGATCTTAGTATTTCCTTTTTAAAACAGAAAAAAATATCAGAACGTGAATGGAACCTTGCATTATACAATGCCTATAACAGAAGAAATCCCTTTACTGTATTTGTAACTGGTTCCAACACAAATACTAATCCTTCTCAAAGCGGATCAACCCAAATAAGGGAATTGCACCAGTTGACCTTGTTTTCTATAATTCCCTCAATTAGTTATAGGTATAAATTTTAGAACATGAAAAGCAGGAAGTTATTGTATCAAATTATACTCATTGTCATTGTTTTAAAATCCAGCGCCTGCACAGAGGTTATCCCCATAGAATTTCCGGATCACCAACCCAGGCTTGTGATAAATTCAATTGCGGAAACTGGAATGCCATGGGAAATGCAGGTTTCTGTAAGCAAATCATTGAATGACGATATCTTTTACCATTTGCCCAATAATGCCAATGTTGAATTGTTTAAAGGGGGTGAGTTGGTGGAAAAACTTCAGCATGCGGAGCTTGGTATGTATAGATCCATAGAAACTAAGCCGGAACCAGAGCAGGAGTATAGTATACTGGTTTCTGTTCCCGGCTATGAGCCTTGCAGTGCCAGTTTTATAATGCCCTCAATCCCTGAATTACACAACCCTATTTTCAGGTCAATAGATTTCCATGAGCATCATACTACTGAATTTCGGGTAACTATAGAAGACATTGCAGCTACAGAGGATTTTTATTTTGTGCGTGTGTATCATAGGGATGAACACTATGATATTATAAGATACGATAGCGACCTGAAATTTTATGATCCTGTTGCACAAGAGCATGGATTAAAAGGTGATATAATTTTTCCGGACCTATTTTTCAACGGAAAAAATTTTGAGCTTGCTTTTTCTTTTTTTACAGTCCCGGGGCTCGAGTATTTTATAGAAATTGGAAAGCATACAGATGATTATTACCAATACGTAAAGACCTATAATTTTAATATAAACATTGATGAAGCAGTTTTTTCCGAACGTAAAAAAGTGCACAACAACATTATCAATGGTTTTGGCATTTTTGCCGGGTACTCAAGTCAGGTGTTTATTTATAAACCTTAATCAATTTAATTTTTTACTCTAATTTTAATCAATTTATCAATATGAAAACCCAAATTAAAATTT